>NZ_CP024986.1 GCF_002803845.1 Streptomyces lavendulae subsp. lavendulae
CCCGCGGAGCGGGTCCCACAGCGCTGCGCGCTGTGCCAACGAACCGCTTCGCTTCGCTCAGCGGGAGGGCGCTTCGCGCCCTCAGGGCCGGCCCTTCGGGCCCCGTCCTTCTCTTCGCTCCGGACGGGTTCGGGATTCCGCTTCGCTTCATCCCGAACAGCCTGCTTCGCAGGCCAGAGTGACCCCGTTTCACGGGGTCTAAGCCTTCGGCCCATTGGGTGGATCCGCTCCGCTCCTCCACCCCGGGTCCCTCCGGCTTCGCCTCCAGGACCATCACGGCACGTCAGGAGCACAGCCCCCAACCCGGTGGAACGATGCGGTCACAGCACTAAAGGTTGTTGCAGAAGGTCTGTCTCGGGCAGGTCGGAGTTGTGCTTGACCTGCTGTTTCACCCTGTCAGGGCGAGGTTGTGCATGGTGGCGATGGCCTGGACGGCGTGGTGGAGGCCGTCGCCCCTCTGACGGCAGTCGCGGAGGATCTTCCAGTTCTTCATACGGGCGAAGGTGTGCTCGACGCGGGCGCGAACGCGCCGGTGCTCGGCGTTGTCCTCCTCCTGCCCACGCAGGAGCGGGCGGCCTGCCCTTCTGCGGTGCGGAACGATCAACCCTGTCCCGAGGCAGGCGCCGTCAGCGATCACCGTGGTACCCACGGCTTTCGCCGGCAGGTCTGACTCCCGCCAGACATGGGCGTCGGCCTTGTTGCCCGGTGCCGGCCGAGCGCTCGCGACGACCAGACGGGTATCGGCGTCAACGATGACCTGCACATTCGCCGAAAACCGGTAGCTACGGGAAGACGCCGCGACGCTACGGTCGCGGACCGGGATCAGCATGCCGTCCACGATCCACAACCGTTCGACGTCCGCGACGGGCCGCGGCGTTGACTCCAACGCGAGGAGCGGACGCAGGCGCTGGATGACCCTGCAGACGGTGGCCGGGGAGATACCGAAGAGCGGGGCAAGCTGCCGCATCGTGAGGCTCGTGCGGTAGTACACAGCCACCAACAGAACCCGGTCAGGCAGCGGCAGGCACCACGGCCGACCACCCCCGGGCCCGTTCCCGCCCCGCTCCCGCACCACCTTCACCAGCCTCGCGAACCGGTCGATCCGCAAGCCCGTGAACGTCTCCACCCACACCGGCTCAGCCCGCAACACCCCACCCATACAGGGAAAATGCCCAAGACTGAGCCTTCTGCAACAACCTTTAGCAGCGCCTGTCTGCTCTCGCAGAGCCGGCGATTACCCTGCGCCACAGCCTGCACTGCTTGAAGCATCTCTGAGTCAGACCGCGGGGCGCGGCTGGGCTGAGGCGGCAGCTGTCCCTTCCGAAAGTCGGGCACCTCAGCCAGTCGCTTCAGCAAGCCCGTGATCTCCTCGGACACACGCTGAGGATCACTCACTCAAAGAGACCAGGGACGATCGATTCAGCTTGCTGTGTTCGAGTGACACGAGGGGTGGGCGAGGATCCGAGGGTTATCAGCGTCCTGGCAGCACAAATCTTTCGGGAGGTCATCATGCGACGTATTCGTACCACCGCTCTCGTGGTCGCGGCGGCCCTGGCCGCCGGTGCCGGAATCGCCTACGCACAGCAGGACGCATCCAACTCTGCGACTTCACGACAGATCACCACTCATGTGGTGTGGGGACACATCGACCTGAATCCCGGAGCGGTCGGCACGGCCCGAACGGATGACTGTCCGGCCGGTCAGCTCGTCACGGGGGGAGGCGGATTTCTCGCGTTCCGCGACCTCGGCGCCTTCGCGATGAGCGCAAGCTCGATTGCCTGGAACAACGGACCGAAGGGCTGGTACGTCACCGGCAGGAACAACGGCAGTGAGCGCGCCACCCTCTACACCTACGGCCTGTGCACCGCGGCCGCTACCGACCTCCCGGCTGCGGCAGACATGGAGGGGCTGGTGCCGGGAATCGGACTGAACCCCGTGCCTGACAAGCCTGATACCCCCGCGACGAGCTGAGTCTGGCACCCTGCTGCCCGCCTCCTTCAGGCAAACGATTCCGGCGTGGACGTGCGCTTGACGCCGACGTCCGGCTCGTCGGAAGACCAGGATGCCGACAGAGTCGGTCAACGGCAGGCGGGATCGGTGATGATGCTTCGGCAGGTACGGTCTTCCCATGATCAGGGGGCGTCGAGAATTTCATGATCTTGGAAGTCCGTGCCTGCTACCTTCCAGGGCCTACCAAGCTGACAGATCGCCACGGACCAGGCCTCACACGAGAACGCTGAGGACCCTGCCTGTCGGGTATCCACCATCGGGACTTCATCGGGGTTCTGCGTCGCAGCTGGAGGCACGGACTCGCTGCACAGGGCCCGGCATCCGTGTCAGCACCTCAGCACCGCCTCGCGCTCGCACATCACCTCCACAGCGTCAGGTAGTCGAGGAAGCGGCCCGGGGTGGGCCTCCCGGATGAGCTTCACCGCATGAAGCCGTCGACCACCTCTGATCAGCTCGTCCACTTCTTCCCGAACCACCGGCAGCAACGCATCCCAGATCGAGTTCCCCATGCGGCGATCCAAGCAACTCACCCTCTCCCACCACCATCGAATTGAACGGTACGACCGCGCGAAGACCTACTCAGTGAGCCGGTGGTAATAACGGGCGACACCCCCACCGCGAGGCCTCACATCAGCACCCCAAAAAGCCCGTCCCTGCTCTGTATGCGGACCGCCGCCAGCGCATATGGGCAATCCACTCAAGCCGTGACCATGCCGAAGCCCTGCCCCTTACCGCAGAACACCAGCCTCTCCAGCACGCCCCCTCCGTCTGGCGGAGAAGCCAGACGGAGGAATCCCACTGCTTCACTCTATCCAGCAGATGAACTCTGGGATCCAGGCCATGCTCCCACAGCCTCCGGCTCGCACCGAACTTGTCGCGGATCGCTGAACCTGCGCAGTACTCAATCAACCTGCGCAACCAGGCCCCACGCTGAAAAATCCGCAGGTCAGACGGCTGCCATACCCGGGAACTGCGCAGATCCAGTGAGCCAACGTGACGCCACCCGCACGGTCAAAGTGCACAACCCCAGGTCAGAAGCATGACAACTGCTCAGTTTCACTGACCGGCGACACAGAGGGCCCGGCTGTGAACTGGCACGCCCATGGCAGCCGGCACTCTTCGCGATTGGCGCCTGACGGCAGCAGCCTGGTCACGCCATGACAGCCATGATCACTGCTTTGCGCAGCGCGAACAGGGACACTCCCCCTGTCCTTGCTGACACCCATCCAGTGCCACCGCCGCACCCATTCACAGCCCCTCCAGAGTGACTATCGTTTCAGGTCTCGCTCGACGCTACGGGCCATCCGTTCTGCTCCGGCCCTTGTCCTGCGCCATTCCCCGGACCGTTCGGCGGGAATGCTCTTCACTCCGCAAGGCGATCACAAGCCGCTGTCGATACCGGTCACAGCTGGCGGGCCGAGCGGGGCATCAGACTCTGAGAGTCCGGCATCCTTCAAGGCTGCCGTGACGATCCGCATGGCGTCGAGCTCCGCCTCGTACTTATCCGGGGCCTCGACCTCGAGTCGGATGGAGAAGGTGGCGTCCTCATTCAGCGTGAGGAGTTGCAGTCCCTCGTTCTCACTGAACTCCGTGTGCCGCGGGGCCAGCTTCCGTTCGACGGCAAGGGGCACGGAATCGGCAACGTCCGACACGAACGTACCGGGGACCGTGATGACGAAGCTGGTCACGGCAACTCCTTACAGCAGGGGAAACTCCAGTGCCATCCGACTGCCCCCAATTCTTCCCAGTGAACTCGAACCATGCCATCTCAGACGCGAGGACCAGCCCGCCCCACATCGCCGACAACAACATGACCGACCACGAGCGGCCCACTTTGATTCAAAATGGCAGTCGGATACAGACATGAACTGGTGGCTCGTAACGAGGAGACCTCGCCACACAGCGGTCGAAAAGGAGGATCAGCGGATCAGCGTGGCACTCACCTTGCCGAACACCTCGTAGTCGAGGGTGACAAACGACTCGTAGAGCAGGCGGTCCCACATGGTCGAAGGCCCAGATCGGCCAGCGGCCCCGGGACGGGGCGGTATCGAGTCGCTGTACGTGACCTCGCTGAGCACCTGAGAGTCCCCGTGGACGACAGCGTTCCTGAGCAGCCGCCACTTCTCCAGACGCTCGCTCCTGACGACAGCGAACCGCCCCGGTCCAACGAGTCTGGACCATGTGTCCAGCCAGGGTCCTTGCTGCTTCTCGGGGACGCTACATGCCCGCAGGAACGCCTGCATCTGTGCGGGGGTGGTCGGGAGAGCCTGACGGTTGATGATTCTCGAAGCGCTACTGATAGCGAGCCACTCCTTGCCCGCGCGGCGTTGCATCTCACGGAGTGAGGGGGCGCCGTCCCTCTGGTAAAGACACACCAGCGCCTGACTCAGTTCTCCCTGCGTACCGATCAGCGAGGCACTGGGCGTACTTCTACCCACGAAACCGCGTTCGGCAGCACGGGCCCGACGCCAGTAGACCTTTCCGGCAGCAATCTCGGGGCCTGAGCCACCGCATGCCTTGAGGTACCTGACAACGGTGGCCTCGGTCGGGGTCTTGCTGCCTGAGGCCGCACGCTTCAGCGTGGCGGACGACAGCCCACTCCGAACAGAGAGCTGTTGGTAGGTCAGCTCAGCGGAAAGACGGGACTCCCGAAGCTGCGCGGCCAGGTGGCCGCGCTCAGGAACGGAGTAGTCCACCGGATTCTCGGAGCGGCCCATGGCAACCCCTTCACTGACTCACGCGGAGCACCAGCTCCGCAAGCCCGGTGATCAGCTTTCTTCCTCCACTGGCCGAGACGAGCACTCCGGTACCAATAGCTCCGCAGTACCCGAGGAGGGGGTAGATGTCTGCGGTCGGCATGCCGGCGATGGCCAGCACGGTGCCGAGAGCAGGGAAGGAGATCACACCGGCTACAAGAGGAAGGGTGAGGCGAGTCGGCTCAGCGGCGGGCACTTGGGGCGTAGCCCGTTCGAGCGTGCCGGAACCGGGCTTAATGGGCTTCCTGGGCAAGATCCATTCCCCTGACTGTGACTGAGCTGGCAAGGCACTGGCAGGCGCCTCGCCAGCTGCGGCTACTGGCTGCAAAGGGCATGCACGCAGGGGTATTTGGCGTTCCCCCCACGAGTTTCGTACAGCCCCAATCATCTCAGCCCGGTAGGCACGAACAGGCGGACGGACCGGTTGACGGGCTGCTTTGGCTCACACCCGTTCCAGTACATAGGCTTATGCGCTGTCGTAAATGGGCCAAGGCTCAAGCGGTTGTCGCTCGTAACTGACCTGCGGGTTTTGCCGTCGGCGTCCGTCGGCAAGTCCACCCTGGCGAACTAAAAGCGACCTGTTTCAGCCAGTGCCACGGCTACAAGCCATACGTTGGCTCGGATCTGTCCAACTCAAAGTTGCTCTACCGGGATCCTCTGAATGACGCTGGAGCACATCAGGCCGGTAGACACCGCCTGGACTGTCCCCCTGACGGCTACTGGCTGCAAACCATGCTGATCGGGACTTCGGCTGCTCCGCGTTGGCGCGCGGACCCGCCCTGAGGCTGTCACCTCTCCCGAGGTGACAGCCTCAGCGTTTTCCCAGGCGGATCCATGCACACACGCAGACATACATGATGCGAACGCTCAAGTACGCCTGCTCAATCGCTACGTGTTCGGCTTCCCTTCAGCGGCCGCCGGCTGCAGCAACTGGGCCGGACCTTCCAGCTCGCCGACCGGTCCCGCCGCGGCACGCAGGAGGATCATCTGCCGGTCGTATTCCTCTCTGTCTCCCGGCCTCGACCGCAAAAATGCTCGTGTCCGAACTCGCCCGGTACCTCGACCTGCCCATCACCGCGAGCATGAACCAGGCCCGCATCACCGACATCGCCTGCGCCACCCTGAACGACCTGGGCACCCGACTCGTCCTCATCGACGACGTCCACCTCCTCAACACCCGCACCCGCACCGGCGCCGAGACCTCCGACCAGATGAAACACCTCAGCGAACGCATCCCCGCCACCTTCGTGTACGCAGGGGTCGACCTCGACTCCTCACCGCTGCTGACGGGAGTGCGCGGCGCGCAGATCGCTGGCCGCTTCAAAGCCCTCCGCAACCCGCCCCTGGGACACGGCAGTCCTGCCCAACGTGTTTCGTGGTTCGAGACCAACGCTTCCTTCATCGAACGCCTCGCCAGCGCACACCACCTCACACCAGCGAGCTCCTGTGCGGGCTGCGCATCCACCCGCCCAAGGTCCATCCCGTCCGGGGACGCGAGTGGGGGCCGCACGCGCGCAGCGAGCTCTACCTCAACTTCCGCGCGCGGGCCCGCATCAGTCAGTACATCGGCATCTCCAAAGATCGTCTCGCCCGCGCCCTTCCCTGCTGGACGGAACACCGGGACCGGGGCGCAGCCGGACGATCCGGAGCCGGCGGCGTCATACGGCCCTTCAGCCTGCCGGCCGTCATCGGCTGCCCGCACTGCACCACCACCCGCACCGGACACACCCAGCCCGTCCCCCGCTACATCCCCCACCACCGGCTTGTATGCGCCCGGCACCACACCTGGGCGCTGGGCCCCCACACCCTGAACGGCATACCCGTCCCCCACACCCACGCTCTCCTGCACCAAACACCCGAGATCATCCGCGCACACCACACCCACCAACGCCTGGCCCGCGAAGCGATCACCTACCCCGAAACCATCGCCCTGGCCGGACTCCTCATCCGCAAGCCCTCGACCCGCTACCACCAGACCCGGCCCGGCCAGCCCCACCCCCTCCACACCACCATCGCCCGCCTCCTGAACCGGCGATGGCTACAAAACCCCGCCCACTACCCCGAAGACCTCTCCCGGTACATCCACAGCGCCCCACGCCACCCCACCAACGACACCGCCTACCGCCACCACACCAAACCCACCAGCCGCGAAGGACACAGCGTCGAACTCACCCAACTCGGATACCGGCCACCCCGACCACATACCAACAACCAATGAACCTGCGCAGTACCCAACCAACCTGCACAACCAAGAACCCAGAACAAGAAACCCACAGGTCAGAGCGATCACGCATCCCGACACTGCGCAGATTCAGTGAGCCACCCAGCCACAAAACCACTCAACCAACCTGCACAACACCAGGTCAGGAACATGACGACTACTCAGATCTACTGATCAGCGACATCCGTGCAGGCGTCCGAGCCGACATGCGCCCCTCACACCGGACCACCGACAGCCAGTTCCACACCGTCCGCTTGAAAATGTCCAAAGTCAAAGCAGTCAAGCGCACATGTACCGGCACGCGGCCCACCGAAAGCAGCAGCGGCCCGTGCCCAGATCAGGGGCGAACTGCTCGGACGTGGTCGGCTGAGAGATGGAGCTCGTACGGCAGGCAGCAGTCGGAGCAGAGAGTCGCGACGAGGGTTCCACAGGCGCACAGCTGGTTCATTCCGCCATCCGGGGTCGCTCCGCAGCAGGCGGGGGATGCATGCTGCAGCTTTAGACCGCGGGCGTCGTCCGGGTTGATGACGATGTTGCCTCGCGGGCCCTGCGACACCAAGGGCTTCCCGTCCACGTTCCAGTGGCCTCCGTGGCGCGGCATCACCGGCCCGGGCGCCTGGGCGACGACCAAAGGCCCACCGTACGGCTCTGTCTCGATCGCGTAGCAGCCTGACGGCACGGTCGCCGGCGAAGGGCCTTGCTCATCGGCGTCCCACCAGGCGTAGTAGGGAGGCTCGGGAACTTCGGGCAGTCGTGTGAGCGGCCCCGTCAGGGCGACGCCGCATGCTGCACACACGAACACCACCGCTTCAGCCTCTGTGGCCCCGTCGGTGATGTCGGCAGGCAGAGGGGCCTGCCGGTGGTCTCGCTGATCGTGCATTCGCTGACCGTACGCGGCGCGCTGCCGGGCGCGGCGTCCACCCCCGGCTGAACAGCAGACGACAGCGTTCCGAGTCAGGCAATCAGGTGCTGCTGAAACTCGGCAGCATCGTTCCGCTTAGCAGCGGGCTGCTCTCGTACCCAGGCAACAAACGCTCTCGCTTCTGGGTTCTGGGTCACCAGGGCGACCAGCGCCTCCAGGGAATCTGGCAGAGTAATCTCAGGTCATGCCTGAGACATCAGTGGCGCACTTCTATGACGAACTGGCCGACGACTACCACCTGATCTACTCAGACTGGGACGCGAGCATCCGTCGGCAGGGGGACGCCCTGGACGCACTGATCGGCCAGGATCGCGCGGCGGTGCTCGACTGTTCCTGCGGCATCGGCACACAGGCCATCGGTCTGGCGCTGCGCGGGCACCGGGTCACCGGGACCGACATCAGCCCTCGCGCCGCCGCCCGCGCTGCCCGGGAGGCTGCCCGCCGGAGCCTGAGCCTGCGCACGGCCGCCGCCGACATGCGGCGCCTCCCGTTTGCCGACGGGCAGTTCGACACGGTCGTCTGCGCCGACAACTCGCTGCCCCACCTGCTGGCGGAGCAGGATGTGAACGCCGCCCTGGCCGAGATGCGCCGAGTGCTGCGCCCTGGCGGCCGGCTGCTGATCAGCACACGGCCCTACGACGACCTGCTGCGTGATCGCCCGGCTTCGACGTCTCCGCAAGTCCACGGGGTCGCCGAAGCCGACGGGGGAGAGCGAACCGTCACCTTCCAGCTCTGGCACTGGCACGAGGACGGCGAGCACTACGACCTGCAGCACTTCCAACTCCTCCCGGAAGGAGGGGAATGGCGCGTCCAGGCCCGCCGGACCACCTACTGGGCACTCGGCCAGGACCGGCTGGCCGGCCTCGCAGCCCAGGCCGGGTTTGTCGACCCTCAGTGGCGGATGCCGCAGGAGACGGGCTTCTTCCAGCCGCTGCTTGTGGCCCGCGCCGGCGAGTAGGTGGTCCCATCGCTCGGCGGCCGCCGCAACCGCCGCTGAAGAGTGGCCCGTAGTCCAGAAGCGGCCTTCGCCCGGGCTCTTCCTGTGGCGTGCAGTCGGGTTGGGTTGGGTTGGGTGGACGGCCCATGTCGGTGCTGGGAGACCGCTTTCGTGGGTGCTCTCCCCGGCTGTGTTTCACACGGTGAGGCGTTGCTTCGCGTCGGAGTCGGTGGCGATGCCGTGTTGCTCGTCGTCGGGGCGGCCCTTCTTGGGCAGCAGGAAGGTGATCGCGAGAAAGGCCACCAGCAGGCATGCCTGGACGATCAGCGCACGGTGGAATCCGCGGGTGAAGTCACCGGTCTCGGCCTGGGCGAAGAACACCGAGCCGAAGCGGGACCCCGCTGTCACCGGACCGGCTGAGCGAGCGGATCTCCCTGTCCACGGGCGCCACCACCGCGCTCCTGAACCGTCTCGAAGCGGCCGGGCACATCACCCGCACCCGCGAGCACTCCGACCGGCGCATCGTCACCCTGCGCGGCGGCCCGCACATCCAGGAGCGGGCGGACGAGTTCTTCGGCCCGCTCGCCGGCCGCCTCGATGCCACGATGTCCCCCTACCCGCCACGGCTTCTGGAACGGTTCGAGCAGTTCATGACCGATCTGAACGCCACCATGGACGCCCACCTCGCCTAGCGGAGCCCGGAGGCACCGTGCCCTCCCGGCGGCCCCGGCGCGGCCTCGGATTCCTAGGCCCCGCGCGGCCGGTCCTTTCCTCTGTCGTGTCGAAGACCCTGATCGGGTGCGGGCACAGGAAAGCCGGCCGGCCTGACGGAACACCACCGCCACGCACGCGCCCATGACAGGGAAGCGCTCGTCGCGTCGCAGTCACACCATCGGGTGGAATCCGGGACGTCCCGGCGATCGATGCCCCGTTCGGCCTACCGGCCCGACTAGTGTCCGTTGGCCGACCGACCCCGCCGAGACCGCCCGCGAGGCCCCATGTCCAGTGCAACGACCCCTGTCGATCCGACGAAGCCCAGTATCGCCAGGGTGTACGACGCCTTCCTGGGCGGCACCGACAACTACGAGGTGGACCGCGAGGTGGTCCGGGGTGTGAAGAAGGCCGCTCCGGAGGCCGCCGACCTGGCGGTCGAGAACCGCGCCTTCCTGATCCGCGTCTGCCGCTTCCTCTCGTCCCAGACCGGCATCACCCAGTACCTGGACTGCGGGTCGGGCCTGCCGACCGCGGAGAACACCCACCAGGTGGTGCAGCGCGCCGACCCGGGCGCCCGGGTCGTCTACGTGGACAACGACCCCCTGGTGCTGGCCCACGGCCGCGCGCTCCTGGACGGCAACGAGAGCACCGTCATCACCGCCGGGGACATCTTCGAACCGGAGAGGCTGCTCGGGAACGAACTCGTACGGTCCCACCTGGACTGGGACGAGCCGATCGCGCTGCTCCACATGGGCACGCTGCACCACTACAACGGCGAGGACACGCGCCCGCGCAAGGACATCGTGCGCGCCTACCTCGATGCCCTGCCGTCCGGCTCCTACGTGGCGATCAGTCACTTCCTGGATCCGGAGGACGAGTACAGCGCGACCGCGCGGAAGATGGAGGACATGTTCCTGCACAGCATGATGGGCAGCGGCACCTTCTCCACCAGGGCCGAGCTGGAGGAGCTGTTCAACGGCCTGGACATGGTCCGTCCGGGCCTGGTGCGGTGCGCCGACTGGTGGCCGGACGGCCCGCGGCTCAAGCCTCTCAACGCAGCCCAGCGGTGCATCGCCGGCGGCGTCGCCCACAAGCCGTAGGCGTCGGATCAGGTACTCGTGACGGTGTTTTCCAGGAAGGCGAGCGCGTCGGCGGGTTCGTCGGCGATGAACACCAACTCGGCCAGAGGGATTGGGAGGAAGCCCTCTTCCTGCATACGGTGCAGTTGCTCACGGAGGCCGTCGTAGAAGCCGGCCGTGTTGAGCAGGACGACCGGCTTGCCGGTCCTGCCGTGCTTCTTCAGCTCCAGGATCTCGGTGGCTTCGTCGAGCGTTCCCATGCCGCCCACCATGATCACGAAGGCGTCGGCCTGTTCCATGAGCGTCGCCTTGCGCTCGGCGAGGCTGCGGGTGACATCTCGTCGGGGGCCGACACCGGTCGTGCCTTGGCCGCCAGGAAATCAACCGAGACTCCCGAGAGCCTTCCGCCCGCGCCGCTGACACCGTCGGCGACGACCTTCATCAGACCGGTGTCGGAACCACCCCAGACCAAGGTGTGGCCGGCCTCGCCGAGGAGCTCGGCGAACCGGCGGGCCGGCCCCGTATATCGCACGTCGAGGTCGGAGGCAGAGAGAAAGACACAAACGTTCACGGGACCACGGTAGTAGTGCCCCCTCACGCCCGGACACCCCGCGTGCGCCATGGCCCGCAGACGGCTCCGCCGCGGGCTGACCGTACGGCTCCTCGTCGGCAAGAAGGCCGCGCGCGACAGCCGCGCGTATGCCCGCCTCCAGGGGCTCTGCCGGGACGGGGCGCAGGTGCGCCTCGCCGACCGGACCCCCGGCAACCTGCTGATCTGCGACCGCCGCCAGGCCACCGTCTTCCACAGCGATGCCGGGACGAACGGCTCGGCGTCACCGACCGCCCCGAAACCGCTCTCGTCGCGCAGCGCCACCGACGGGGACCTGCCGCTGAGCAGAGTCCGCGGAAGGGGGCGCGATCAGCGGTCGTGGAGAAGGGCCGCCGCTTCGGTGAAGTCGGCGTGCGCGGGTCCGAAGGAGCGTGCCGCGACGAGGAACATCGACCGGTCGGTGAGGGCGCGGGCGAGGCGTCCGGGGGCGTCGGGCAGGCGGCGTGCGAGCGTCACGGCCTCGTCGAAGTACGGCGTGAACCGCTCCTCGAACAGGTGGGGGTGGTCGCCTTCGCGGACGGCCGCGCGGGTGGCGATCCTGCGCTGGACGTCGACCAGCTCGGGCAGCCGGCCGGCCCCGCGCAGCCTCGCCGCCTCCGCTTCGAGGCCCGGCAGCATGCCGAGGAAGCCGTCCCGCACGTCGTCCGACCATCCGTGCTGCGTGCCGAACGGCGGCATCGGGGACTCCGGGCTCGCGGCGGGTTCGGCTGCCCGCCCCGACAGGACGAAGAGCGTGCTCCACCACGCGAGGATGCAGCTCCAGGTCTTCGGCTCGCCCTTGGCCGCGAGCTCCTCCAGGACGCTCAGGGCCTCTCGCCGGGCGGCCGCGGCACCCGCCCCGTCCCCGGCGGTCTCCCGCATCCGGGAGAAGTGGACCAGCTCCCAGGTGAGTATCGCCAGCGCGGTGCGCTGTTCGGCTGCCTCGCGCCGGGTCTCCCCGAGGAGCTCCCGGAAGACGGTCGCTGCGGCGTCGTGCAGTCCGGCGCCCTCCAGGTTCGCCGCCCACCGCAACCTGTTCCAGGAGGAGTGCTCAGGGATCCCGTTCCGGGCGGCCTCTTCGTCGAGTTCCGCGGCCTCCTCGAAGCGTCCCTCCTCGGCCAGAGCTCTCGTCAGCGGCTCGCTTCGGCCGGCCTCGGCCAGCTCCTCACAGACCGCGCGTCCTTCCGCCCTGCGCCCGAGGGCGAACAGGGAGGCCTGGTGGTCGTCCAGGGCCCGGCGCAGCAGCTGCGCCCGGTTCGGCGCCCCGGCCTCCATCCCGCGAGCGGCCCGGGATGCCTCGGCGGTCAGCGCGACGGCCGCCTTCGGATCCCGGAGCTCGTAGTGCAGCGCGAGCAGGGCGTCGACCAGTTTCGGCACGTACGCCTTCGGACTCACCTCGGCCAGGACCCGGTACGCGCCGACCAGCTCGGCCCGGCTCGGCCGGCCGGACCCCAGCAGCAGCACACGGGCCCGAAGCACCGCGTCGTGATCGATCGTCACCATTCCCCCTGTCTCCGGATGACGCACGAAGGAGATTCTGAGAGGCGGGGAACGGATCGGACAAGCCTCGCGAACTGTGCGTTCCGTCCTACGGAAGACGGCGCTGACCTGTCATGATGGACATGCTTTCGTCCTGAATCCACGAGCGGGGCCTCGGGCGGCAGCGGGTGGCGGCGCGAGCCCGGGCCGGCCTGCGATGATGGCCGCGTGCCAGAGCCGGGGACCACCGCCGTCGTGATCGTCCTGCCCGATGCCGCCCCGCTCCTCGATGCGGCGTGGCGCATCGACCCGGCCCTGGTGCGTCGTGGGGTGCCGGCGCACGTCTCGCTCCTCTACCCGTTCGTTCCGGAACCGGCGCTGACAGGTCGGGACGAGGAGGCCGTGCGTTCCCTGGCGGCCCGTTTTCCGGCAGCCGATCTGTTCCTGGAGGAGGTCGTGACGGCGTCCGGCTTCGTCGCCGTCGGCGTTCCGGGACTCCAGCCGATCGTCGATGCGTTCCGCGCCCGGTGGCCCGGGTTGCGCCCGTACGGGGGCCGCTTCGGGGCGCGGCCCGCCGCCCATGTCACGGTCGCCATGGGTGCGGACGACCCGGCGGCCGCCGCCCGGGTGGGCGCCGCGATCGGCAGCCTGCTGCCGCTGCGCACGCGTGCGGCGGCGGTCCGGCTGGTGGTGCAGACCGAGGGGGGCTGGCAGCCGCGGTTCACCGCACCGCTCGGCGCCGGCTTCCCCGGTCCGGCCGATGACGCGTCAGAGCGCGGCGAGGACGCACACTGACACGAAGGCCACCTGGAGGAGTGTCCGCGGGATCAGCGGCATGACCGGCTTCCCGTCGAGCGTGAGCGCCGACCGGGCGGCGTAGACGTTGGCGGGGAACATCGCCAGCAGCAGGACCGTGAGCGCGATCGCGGCCGGGGGACGGGTCACGGGAATCAACAGGCCTATCGCTCCGGCCAGTTCGAGCACGCCGGTGGCCGTCACCAGCAGATCCGCCCGGGGCAGCGCAGGCGGGACCATGGCGATCATCTCGGCTCGGCGGCCCGTGAAGTGGGCGACGCCGGTGAGCGTGAACATCAACGCCAACGCGACGCACAGCGCGGGCTGCCAGCCGTCCAGGACGGAGAGGCCGAGCAGTCCGACGAGGCGGGCCAGGATCCAACCGACGACGAGCACGATCACGGGAGCCATCGCGTGTCCATCCTTCCGATTCCACAATCTTGACACTGGAAAGATTCACCGACGGCGCTCATCTTGTCAATGCCTAGATCTGGGTTAGGCTCGGTCCCATGACAACCCCTGCCCCCGCGTCCCGCTCCGCCGCAGACCGCCACGGCTACCACCACGGCGACCTGCGCCGCGCGCTCCTGAACGCGGCCGTCGAGGCCATCGAGGAGTCGGGGGCCACCGCAGTGAGCCTGCGCGACCTCGCCCGGCGCGCCGGGGTCTCCCATGCCGCACCCGCCCACCACTTCGGCGACAAGGCGGGCCTGCTGACCGCGGTGGCCGTCGAAGGGTTCGAGCTGTTCGCCGACGCGCTCGACGCCACGTGGGAACGGACCGGCGACTTCGCCGAGGTCGGTGTCGCCTACGTACGGTTCGGGCTGGACCATCGCGGGCACTTCGAGGTGATGTTCCAGCCCGCCCTGTGCCGCACGGACGCCGCCGACCTGACCGCCGCCCGTGCCCGCGCGGCCGATTCGCTGCGCAGGGGCGCGGCCCTCCTGGCCGCCCGCACCGACGGCGGGGACCGGCAGATCGCCACCCTGGCGGCCTGGTCACTGGTGCACGGGTTCACGGCACTACAGGTCAGCGGCACGCTCCCGCTACCGGCGGACGCCGACCCGGAGAGCGTGGCGCGGCAGGTCACCAGGTTCCTCGGCCGGTAGGGCGAGTTCGGACCACAGGGCCCGGGCGCGCCGTCGAACGCGGCATCAACCGCTTGAAGCGGCCCCCGTGCCGGTGACGTGTTGGCGGTCCACGACGAATCGCAGCTCCGGGCGTTCCCAGGTGACCTTCGGCGGCGTGGCGGCGACCACACCGACCCGCTCGGCGCCCATGCGCAGGTAGAAACGTTCCGCCGGGGGGTTCGACACGACACGTACATCGGTCAGCCCCGCACGGCGCGCCTGGCCGAGCATGTGCTCCATGAGCAGTCTCCCCACCCCCGTCCCCTGCGCCTCGTCGGACACGAACGCCAGGTCCAGCTCGGCGGGCTCAAGCACCAGGGAGTAGAAACCCAGGAGGCGACCAGCGGTACCAACCGCTGCGAAGACCCGATGCCGCTCGATGTACGCGGCGGTCACCCGGTAACCGGCGATGACGGTGGCGTACCGGCCGCGATAGGCACGGGACTCCTGCACGAGTGCCGTGAGCCTCTCCGCGTCCTCCTCGGTGGCACGCCTGATCGTCGTACGCTCCACTGCCTTGCTCCTTCCCGAACACGCCCGAGCGGCCCGGCGGTTCAGCCGGAGTCGGGGTATCCGTCCTCTCGGTCCGGTCGGTCCGGTCGGTCCGGTCCGGTCCGTCGGTCCGGTCCGTCGGTCCGGACCGGGACGCCGGGACTACGGTACGAGGACGATCTTGCCCTGGACCCGGCCGGTTTCGCTGAGCTCGTGGGCCTTCGCGGCCTCGGTGAGCGGGAGGGTCTCGGAGATCGTGGGACGTACGCCGTGGGTGTCGACGAGTTCGGCGAAGGCGGCCAGCACGGCGGGGGTGGGTTCCAGGAAGAACTCCACGAACCGTAGGCCGAGTTCGGCGGCCCGGGCCGTCACCTCGGTGCGGTCCACGCCGACGCCGACGACGTCGACCATGATGCCGCCCGGCTTGAGGGTGGGCAGGGAACGCGGACCGTAGTCGTTGCTGACGGTGTCCAGCACCGCGTCGATGTCGCGCAGGGCCGAGAAGTCCTCCACCGTGTAGTCGATCAGCTCGTCGGCCCCGAGTCCGCGCAGGTAGTCGTGCTTGGCGGCGCGGGCCGTGCCGATGACGTAGGCACCCCGGGCGTTGGCGATCTGCACGGCGAGATGGCCGACGCCGCCGGCCGCGCCGTGGATCAGCACCCGCTGGCCGGGCCGTACGTCGGAGAGGGTGACCAGGGCCTGGTAGGCGGTGAAGCCGGAGATCGGCAGGGCGGCGGAGCCGACGTGGTCGAGGGTGCGCGGCTTGGGCGCGATCCGGTCCTCGGTCACCACGACGTGGTCGGCGTGGCTGCCCTGCGGCGGTACGGTCCAGCCGTAGACCTCCTCGCCGACCGCGAAGCGGGCCACGCCCTCGCCGATGGCCTCCACGGTGCCGCTGAACTCGTGGCCGAGCACGAACGGCGGCGGGCCGAAGAAGTCCACCTTGCCGATGCGGACCTTCCAGTCCGCGGGGTTCATACCGGTGGCCCGTACGCGCACCAGGACCTCGCCGGGGCCCGGCGAGGGAAGGGGTACCTCGGCGAGTTCCAGCACGTCGGAGCCGCCGATGGCGTGCTGTGTGATCACCCGTGTCGTCGTCATGCAGGACATTCTGTGTTTGATGATCATGAGATGGAAGCGGTTTCCCGTCCACCGCGGCGAGGCGGCGGCCGCGGGGCACTTCGATGGTGCGTCGAGAGCGCCGTGTGATGATGTGCGTCCGCTGTGGGGAGGCGATGGTGCTGAGAAGGGGCGCGCGGTGGGCCGCGGGCGCGATGGCCGCGGTCTGCATGGTGCTGCTCCTCGGTCCCAGCGCGCCGAGCCGTGGCTTGCCCCTCGCCAGGCCGCTGCCGTCCGACGCTGCCGCCGGGGAGGTCGTGCCCGACCGGGTCGGCACGTGGAACATCTGCAATCCGTGCGGTGGGAGCGGGCTCAACTTCGGCCGGGCGACGGAGATCGCCACGGCCGCGCCGCAGGTCATCGGTCTGCAGGAGGCGTGCGTACGGGACGTCGAGGAGATCCGCACGTACCTGGAGGAGGTCTACGGGCTGGTCTACCGGGTCGCGTACGGGTCGGTCCTGCGGAACTGGAACCGCTGCGGGGGGCTGCCGTGGCGGCCGGGCGGCTTCGGTCAGGCGATCCTGTCGGCGGCTCCGATGACGGACCGGGTGAGCGACGAATACCCCGACGGCGGCTCCGAGGACCGCGGCTATCTGGCCGTCACCACGCTGGTGGGCGGCCGACCCGTCCGCGTCTTCGACACCCACCTCGCGGAGCGCCGGCAGGGAGAGGTGCGGGCGGCCCAAGTGAAGGTGCTCGCCGCGGAAGTCGCCCGCCACGACCGTGCGATCGTCCTCGGGGACTTCAACGCCGTGCCGGACGCGCCGGAACTCGGCCCGATGTGGGCCCTGGCCCGCGACACGGACCCCGGCTGCCGCCCCTCGACCGTCGGCGGCGCAGCCGGCACCTGTACGACGACCACCGATTGGAACAGCAAGTTCGACTACGTGTTCCTGCGCGGCATCACCCCGCGCACGCACCGCGTCCGCCCCGGCCCGTACTCGGACCACCACTTGCTGCACACCGACCTGAACCGGGACTAGGCCCTGTCGGGCGTACCCCCGTGGCTCTCCTGTCCGGCCCCGGGTGGTGGGCGGTCAGCGGGCGCTGCCGAGGTTGCGGTCGGCGTCGGATCCTTCGAGCATCAGGGTGGTCTCCTCGATGCGCCGGAAGCGGCCGTCGGGGGCGAGGTCGGCGAACACGTAGACCTCCATGCTCACGGTCGTGCCGTCCTTCTTGGTGATGTGGCAGGTGTGCCGGTCGGCGTACCGGTCGCCGTCGTGGAGCTCTTCGTGGACCTCGATCTCTCCCGCGGCGACGAAGGTGCGCAGATGGGCGATGTGGTCGAGGAACCGGGAGCGGTCGGCCCACTCGCCGTCGGTGCGCTGGCGGTAGTCGGGGGTGAAGTGCCGGTCGGCTGCCTCGGTCAGGGTGATCTCCTCGTTGAGGAGCAGGTCGGTGAGAGCGGCCTTGATGCCGGTGCGGGTCATGTGGGGTCCTTCGTGTGGATGCGGGGGTTCTTGGCGGTGTCTTGCGGGCCTGGGGTCAGGCGCGGGTGTCGGTGAGGGTGCCGTCGAGGGTGTCGCCGAGCCAGTCGTAGATGCGGGCGATGGCGTGGCGCATGGCGCCGGGGTGGCAGTGGGCTCCCGCGCCTTCCGCGGCGGTGAAGAGCATCAGGGTCTTGGGGCAGGTGAGGTGCTCGTAGAGCTGTTCGGGCTGGCCCTTGAAGAACTCGTCCTCCGCGGCGTCGCAGACGAGGGTGGGGCACTGGATCTTCTCGGCGATCCCGTCGGCGAGGGTGTAGTCGAGGTAGGAGGCGTTGAAGGCGCGGGGGGTGTCGACCCCCATGACGTACATGCCGTGGTTGAGGGCCCAGCGGGCGATCGGGTCCTTGGCCATGATCTGGTCGAGGGCGGCGTCGAGTTCGGGGGCGGACTCGGCCCGCAGGAGGCGTTCGGCTTCCCGTCGGGTGCCGGGGATGTTGCGGACGGAGGTCTCGCCGAGGTCGTAGAGGCCGTCGACGGCTATCAGCGCGGCCAGCCGGTGCTCGAACGCGGCTGCCCGGGGGGCGAGTACTCCGCCCATGCTGAGACCGAGGAGGGCGATGCGGCTGTTGTCGACCTCCGGGATCGTCTCGGCGAAGTCGATCACCGGGGTGATGACGTTCTCCCAGTCGGGGCGGAAGACCAGGCCCTGGTGGTGGCGCGGCCCGGGCATTCCGGGGCCGTCGAAGGCGAGCACGGTGTAGCCCCGCTCGACGGCGGCCAGCGCGCCGAAGAAGTGCAACTCCTCGGCGGTGCCGTCGAATCCGTTGTGCATGATCAGCGTCGGCCGGGGGGTGCCCGAGTCGTCCACCCGGTAGAGGTAGCCGGGCAGCGTGGTGTCCTCGTAGGGGATCTCGACCGGCTCGATGCGCGGGGTGGTGTAGAGGGCGGCGGCGGCCTTGAAGCACTCCACGGAGCGGTCGTAGGCGTGGTCGTGGCGCGGATCGCAGTCCTTGCCGTGCAGGAAGAACTCCGCCGACCGGTAGTAGTTCGAGGCGCGGAGGAAGGCGTCGCGGGCGCTGATGCGGTGACCGGCCGCCAGGGCCTTCCCGGCCTCCGACGACACCCGTTCGGCGGTGGCGAACCACTCGGTGTACCAGCTGTCGTAGTCGCCCTCCGTGACCCGCCCGGCGGTGGAGACGACCTCGCCGAAGTCGGCGCCGCCGTAGGCGATGTGGCTCATCGAGCGCAGGGTCTCGTACCAGAACTGGGTGTTGTTTGGGAACAGCAGCGGCTTCATGGCGGTTTCCTCCGACCGGGACTGCAAGCACAGATCTGTGCTTGTGGGATGGACTGTAGACCCCCGGCCGCCCGGAAGCAAATATTTGTGCTTACGATGGGGGTGTGAATCGGAAAGAACCCGCCCCGCGCACCCGCAGGAGTCCCGAGCAGGTCCGCACGGCCGTCCATCAGGCGGTCATCGACCTCCTCTCGGCCCCGGAGGGCGAGGAGCTCAACATCCCCGCGATCGCACAGCGCGCCGGCGTCAACCACACCAGCGTCTACCGGCGCTGGGGCAGCCTCGACGCACTGCTGGCCGACACGGTCACCACCCGCCTCGAACGCGACTCGCCGCTGAACGACACCGGCAGCCTGCGCGGTGACCTCATCGCCTGGGCCGAAGCCAGCGTCGCGAGCATGCACACGCCCCAGGGACGCGCTCTCGTACGCGCCGTCATCCTGTCCATGCCGAGCAGCACGCAGACGCAGAGCGACCGTGCCGGGCAGTTCCGGCGCCGCATGCGGTCCATCGAGCAGATCCGGGAGCGGGCCGTCGCCCGGGGCGAGGACCCGCCACCGCTGGAGGAGATCCTCGACCAGCTGATCGCGCCGTTCTACATCCGGACGATCTTCGGCATCGACCTGCCGGCCACCGGCTACCCGGAGCTCCTCGTGGACAGGCTCCTCGGCTGATCTCCACCCTCTTCTCCACCCGCGGGTCCAGGTGCGGCGAGCGGTGTCGCAGCAGTCTGGAGGGCATGACAGCAACCGAGTGGATCACCGACATCGCCCTCGTCCTGATCGTCTTCCGGCAACTGCGGGAGGGCCGTCTCGACCACAAGACCTTCCTGCTGCCGCTGGGCATCGTGGCCTTCGTGGCGTACTCGTACCTGGACTCCGTCCCCACCGGCGGCAACGACCTCGTCCTGATCGCGGCCCTGACGGCGGTGGGCGCCGCACTGGGCATCGCCGGGGGGATCTACACCCGGATCCGCGCCCTCGACGGAAACCTCCTGATCAAGGCGGGTGCCGTCTCGGCGGTCCTGTGGATCGCGGGCATGGGGGCGCGGATGGGGTTCCAGACGTGGGTGGAGCACGGCGGCGGCGCCGACGACGTCGCCCGGTTCAGCCTCGCGCACCACATCACCGGCCAGCAGGCATGGGTGACCGCCTTCGTCCTGATGGCCCTCACCGAGGTCGTCACCCGGGTGGCCACGATCTTCGTACGCAGCCGGGCGGTGCGGGCGGGCACCGCGCTGCCCGTGCTCGGCCGTACGGCCTGACCGTGCCGTATCGTCGGCCTGTGCCCGCAGAAGAGAGCGTCCCGTCCCCCGGCGACGACAGCGGCCGGGGTGCGGGTGCGCGCCCCGTCCCCGGGCACGACCCGCGCGTACAGTGGGTGGTGTCGCTCGCGGTCGTCGTCGCGGGAATCCTGACGATCCGGCCCATGGGCTTCAGCGGCCGGGGTCTGGCGGTGGCCCTCCTCTTCGCGGTCAACTCCGCGGCGCTGCTGGCCCGGCGGCTTCCCGAGCACCGGGTCTCCCCGCGGCTCGCCCTCGTCTGGCTCACGCTCGGGGTCGTCGCGGCGGCAGCCCTGATCGGCCTGAGCAGCAGCGGGACGGGCTACCTCTTCGCCTTCTTCATCGCCGGTCACATCGGGTACCGGCTGGAGACCCGGCCGGCCCTCGTCCTCGCCGGGCTCTGCAGCCTGCTGTGCGGCGCCGTGCTGTACCTGCGCCTCGGGCCGGGGCACGAGCTGCTGCCGTGGATGCTGGGCGTCGCGGCCGGCGCCCCGGTCGTGATCGGCATCGTCAACCGCAGCCAGCGGCAGGCCGTGCGGGCGGCGATCGAGGCGGCGGAGTCGGCCGAACGCGCCGCCCGGGCCGAGGCGCGCACCGCCGTACTGACCGAGCGCGGCCGGATCGCCCGGGACGTGCACGACGTACTGGCCCACTCGCTCGCCGGGATCAACATGCAGCTGGAGCTGGCGGACGCGCTGATCGACACGGGGGACCTGGAGAAGGTCCGGGAGGCTCACAGCAAGGCCCACGGCCTCGTCAAGGAGAGCCTGAAGCAGGCCCAGTGGACCGTGCACGCCCTGCGTGAGGACGCGCTGCCGCTGCGCGAGACGCTGACCGCGATGCTCGCGTCCTCGGGCCACCGCGACGCCCTCACCGTCACCGGGACCGTGCGCGAGGTGCCCGCGCAGGCGGTCCAGCACCTGCTGAGGATCGCCCAGGAGGCCCTGACCAACGCGGCCCGGCACGCTCCCGGAGGAGCCGTCGCCATGGAGCTGGCATTCGCCCCGGCGTCGACCGCGCTGAGGATCCGCAACCGACCCGCCACCCGCCGGGCGGCCCCGGGTACGGGCAGCGGGATGGGCCTGATCGGTATGCGCGAACGCGTCGCCCTGCTGGGGGGAACGCTCGCCGCGGGCCCCGTCACCGAAGGCCCGCACCAGGGCGACTGGCAAGTGGAGGCAGTGATCCCGCAATGACCGGACGAGCAGCAGAGCAGCAGGGGCAGGAGCGGTTGAGGGTGGTGGTCGCCGACGACCAGGCCGCCGTCCGCGAGCCCCTCGCCGCGGTCCTCGCCCTGGCCGAGGGCATCGAGGTCGTCGCGGCCGCCGCGAACGGCACCGAGGTGCTGGCGGCCGTCGCCGCCGGTCCGGTGGACGTGGTGCTGATGGACCTGAGGATGCCCGTCATGGACGGCATCGAGACGACCCGGCGACTGGCCGGGGAGCACCCGGAGGTCGCGGTGGTCGTCCTGACCACCTTCGCCGACGACGACTCGATCCTGGGCGCGCTGGGCGCGGGAGCGCGCGGCTACCTGACCAAGAACGCCGGACGCCAGGACATCACCCGCGCGATCAGGGCCGCGGCCGCCGGCCAGTCCGTACTCGACCGCGAGGTCCAGGACCGTCTGCTCGCCACCGTCAGGTTCAAGACGCCGGCGCCGGCGCAGCCGCTGCCCGAGGACCTCACCCCCCGCGAACGCGAGGTGCTCGCCCTGATCGGCCAGGGCCTGCCCAACCGGGGCATCGCCGAGCGGCTCTTCATCAGCGAGGCCACGGTCAAGACGCACATCAACAACCTGTTCGCCAAGGCCGGGATCCGCGACCGTCCGGACGCCGTCCGCCGCGCCATCGCCTCGGGCCTCGCCTGACGTCGGCCGCCCCCGCCACCGTGTTCCGGACGGCCGGGGGATCCGCGCGGCGTGTCCGCGGGACGTCCCGGGAGGGGCGGGGGCCCGCTGCCTACGGTGGCGCCATGAACGCACGGACAGAACGACCTGCCGCCGGCTACGGCATCCGGTGTGCGCGGCGGGCCGAGTCGGGGGCGGTGGCCGCCCTCCTCGCGCGGGCCTTCGCGGACGACGCGGTCATGGCCTGGATGTTCCCCGATCCCGGCGGCCGGGCCCGCAGGACGGCCCGCTTCTTCGAGCTGCTCCAGCGTCAGCAGCGGCCGCGGGCGGGCGCCGTACGGGTGGCCGCGACGGGTGGCGGACAGCTGCTGGCGGCGGCGCTCTGGTCGGGGCCGGGGCACGGGCAGCCCGGCGCCGCGCGGGAGCTGGCGACGGTGCCGCGCTACGCGTACGTGTTCGGCGTGCGGGGGCTGTCGCGGGCGGCGGGCGTGCAGAACGCGCTGCAGGAGGCCCACCCGGACACCCCGCACTGGTATCTGCCGACCCTGGGAACCGATCCGGCGTTCCAGGGAACGGGGGTCGGCTCGGCGCTGGTGCGGGAGCAGCTGGCCCGGTGCGACCGGCTCGGGCAGCCGGCCTACCTGGAGTCGAGCATGGCCTCGAACATCCCGTTCTACGAGGGTCTCGGCTTCCGCGTCACCAGGGAGATCAGGCTGCCCGGCGGCGGACCGGAGCTCTGGCCCATGTGGCGCGACGCCGGGCGCGGGCGGCGGTAGGGCGGGTGCGATGACCGGATTTCGCTCCCTCGCGGGCCCGCGCCGACGCTGTTGTGCCGACCGAGCGCGGCCGTTGCGGGCCCCGCCCGTCGCCGGGGAGCTTGACTAGGCCGCCGTCCAGGAGGCCTGCGCTGCGTCCGCCTTCGGCCGGGGGCCGATCGCGGTGGCCCCGGCAGGGGCGGCGGCCCGCAGGGGTGATGCGGCGGCCGGGGCGGCCGGCTGCCAGGGGCCCCAGTTTCCGCCCGGCGCCGTTTGCCGGATCTCCCACGTGCGGTCCCTGTTCCACTCGCGTGCCGTCACGTGGAGCCTGCCGTCGGGCAGTTGTTCCACGGTGCTGGGCTGGCTCAGGCCCACGCCTGCGTCCGGCACCTGGCCCATGGACTGTTTCGGGCCCCAGCCGGCGCCCGCGTTCTGCTGGTGGCGCAGCTCCATCGAGCCGGCGCCGTACGCCCCGGAGGCGAAGGCGTCGATGCTGCCGTCCCGCTCCTTGAACAGCACGACCCCGCCGTGGTACGGCGTCGGCGCGAGGCCGAAGCCGTCCACTGCGCTCCAGCCGCCCGGACCGCCGTCGTCCTCCACCGTGTGGCAGAAGGAGCCGTAGGTGGAGAACAGCAGTTCCAGCTTGCCCGCCGAGTTTTCGATCGCCGTCATGGCGTAGCTCTTCGGGCCCACGGTCGCCGCGCTCACCCGCTGCCACACGCCGTACGCGCCGCCCGGTCCGTTCTGCTCGCGGTGCCAGACGAAGGGCAGGCCTCTGGTCGCCGTGGCGTCGTAGAAGAGCTGGAACTGCGCGATCCGGCCGTCCGCACGCGCCACGGACACCAGAGTGTCCGCCACCGGCGAGCTCGCCAGGCCCGTGGCCCCGGTGTCGGTCGAGCACGCGGCCGATGCGGCCTGCGCCACCGCCGTGGGGGCCATCGCGGCTCCGGTGCACGTGAGCGCCACCGCGATCGCTCCGCGCACCCATGCCCCGACCCTTTTGTCCCGTAGCTCTCTCCGGAGCGATCTCATGAGTTCCCCGTTCTCCAGACCGGCCCGTGTGGCCGCAGAGAATCCTCCTGAGGCGCGGCGGTTCGCGCCAGCCCACGAATTCGGCCAGTGGCACTGCCTCACGGCAGGTCGGTGCGGCCGAGCCACGCCGGTTTCACCGGCACGCCGTCCGCGTCGCGATCCTCCGTCGCCGATGCCGGTGCCGGTGCCGGTGGGGGTTGGGGTGGGCCGTCCGGCGTCGGCGCCGTGACCGGTGGGGCCTCCTCGGCCGGTGCGTCGCCGACCGGTTTCGCGGGTGCGGGACGGTCGGTGTCGTCCAAGAGCTCGGCAGCGGAGAAGCGGGTGGCGTGGGACTGCCAGGCTCCGTCGACCACCAGCAGGAATCCGTCCCCGTCGCGGAAGAGCCGACGCCGCCTGGGGCTCCTGGGATGCTCCGGTGTGTACGCTCGCGCCCGCCTCTCCAGCTCTGCCAGAGCCGCCTCCCGCTCACCCTCCACATGCGCGATCACATAGGCCTCGGTGTGTTTGCGCTCCCCCGAGCCGACCGTCGTCTCCAGGATCAGTCCCCATGTAGCCATGGCCCTCGCCCTCCCTCGTTTTCGTCAAGCGGCAGCAGAACGGCAGACGTCGACGGGCTCGGCCACCGCACGTCCAGGGCGTGGGAGAGGTGACCGTAGACTCGCTCGCCGTGGAAGACGTGTTCAGGCTCGCAGACGTCAGCTGTCCGTCGGGGACGCTGGTCGTCGTTGACGGCGGGCATCTGGGGGTGTGGAGCGGTGAACGGTCCCCTGCGGGACCGATCCCGCCCTGCTCGGTATCGACGATCCGGTGATGGCTGCCGAGGTGCTCGGCTCGGTCGACTTCGCCGTGGTCGGTCCGGACGCCTCGGCGGCGGCCCGCACCTTCGACCGGCAGCCGGGGGCCGTGCTGCACGACGACCCTCCGGCCGGGTGGCCGAGCTCACGACGATGTTCGACGAGCACTGCCGGACCGCAGGACTGGACGCCCGTCTGGCGGCACTGCCGGAACGCGAGCCCCATGCCCGACGCGCGCGCCGTGCCGCCGCTGAAGGCGGCGGCGGTTTCCTGGTGTTCGGGGTGCCCGTCGTCGCGGTGGGAGGGGTGCCCGCCGATCGGCATCTGCCGGTGCCGGCTTCGCGGGTCGACCACGGCGAGGGCCTCGGGCCTCGGTGGTGCGAGATGTCGGTCCGGATGGGCGAAGCCGAGACGCAGTCTCCGTGCGGCTGGGTGATGTCGGCGTCGACTGGGCCCGGGTGCTCTTCGGCGATCTGGATGCCCTGAGCGCGTGGCAGCACGACGAACCCGTGGACGGCTTGGCCGACGTCGCGTTCTGGGGCGCCGCCGCGGAGGAGGCCGCCGCGCGGTTCTCGGCACCGGAACTGGGCGAACCCGGCGAATGCCGTGTCCGCGGACGGGCCGGGCTGCCCGTGGCCGATGCCTGGGAGAAGGGCCGTGCAGAGCTGGAAGGAGGAGACCGGGCGGCGCATAATGGTGGACTTCCGGCCCCATTCCCACCACTGGCAGGTCGTGCGGCAGGTGCGTGCCTCTGAGGCCGAGGCCGGAATCGTGGACATCGGCGACGCCCGGCTGTTCTGCGCGATGACGGGCTGGGGCGACGGCTGCTTTCCCGTGTTTGCCGATATGGATGCCTCGGGTGCCGTGGTCGCGGTGCGGGTGCGCTTCTGCGACGTGGACGAGTAGCGGTCGATTCCGGGTGTGGCTGCGGATGGACCCCGGCGCCGGGCGCGCTTTCTCCCTCGTCCCTGGGGCAGCAGGGTGTTTCCCCGTCCCTCAGCCGGAGCGATTCCCGGCTGAAGGACCTCGACTCCTCTGCCGGAGGACTCGATCAAGAGTCATGCCGGGCAGTGCGGAGCAATTCCGGAAGAGGATCGATCGGCAAGATCGGGGAGCGGCTGGGTCCCCTCCGGCCCCTCCCGACGCCCACGGGGCTTGACCTCAACCGGAGTCGAGGTATCAGGATGATCCGCATGAACACCGAAACCGCAGAGATCAGGGCCATCGCGCAGGTGGTCGCCGACGTCGAGCGCACCCAGCGCGCCAAGGACGTCGAGGGGTTCCTCTCGCTCTTCCACCCCGACGCCCTCTGCACCACCGCCCACGGCAAGGTCCTCATCGGCCGCGACGCCATGGCCGAGTTCACCCGCGCCGTCCTGCCCGCCGCGAGCTGGGACGGCGAGGTCACCTACGAGGCGGTGCACACGCAGTTCCTGCGGCCCGACGTCGCGGCCGTCAAGGTCCGGCAGGTCTACCACTCGGCCGAGGGCGACACGGAGGGCGCTCCGCTGTACGTCATGACCAAGCAGGAAGACGGCGCCTGGCTGCTGAACGCCTGCCAGAACACCGAGGTGCGGGGCGGCTAGGCCGTCTCTTCCGGATCCTGCCTGGCACGCGCCGCCGGGAGGATCCGAAAGAGACGGCCTAGGGTCCGTCTTCAAATTGATCTTGCCCAGAGCAGAAGTGATGCGAGTGTGACCGCTGCTTCGTAGGAGGTGGCGGTTTTCTCGTAGCGGGTGGCGATGCCGCGGAAGCCTTTGAGTTGGCTGAAGCAGCGTTCGACGGTGTTGCGGCGGCGGTGGATCCTGCTGTCGAATGCTGTCGGTCGGCCACCTCGGCGGCCTCGGTTGCGGCGGTGCATCTTCTGGTCGTTCTTCTCCGGGATGGTGTGTCCGATGCCGCGTCGTCGCAGGTAGGCGCGGAAGCCGCGTGAGCTGTAGGCCTTGTCGGCGATGACGTGGTCCGGTCGGCAGCGGGGCCGGCCGGTGCGGGGTACTCGGATGCGTTCGGGCAGAGGCCTCGCGCAGACGCCGTCATGCCGTTGCCCCGGGGTCAGCAGGACGGCCAGGGGCCGACCGCGGCCGTCGCAGGCGAGATGGATTTCGGTAGTCAGGCCTCCTCGGGATCGGCCGAGGGCGTGATCGTCCGGTTCGTCCGTCCGGTGCTTCCCCCTTTTTCGGCCGGTGGCGGCGGCGTGCTGGTGGGCGCGGACAATGGTGGAGTCGATCTGGACCAGCCAATCGATGTCACCGGCTGCGTCGGCCTGGGCCTGGATCTGCTGCAGTGCCCGGGTGAACACACCGTCGATGGCATAGCGGCGGAAGCGCGTGTAGACCGACTTCCACGGGCCGTAACGTTCCGGCAGGTCACGCCAGGAAACCCCGGTCCGGATCTTGTAGACCATCCCGTTGATCACCCGACGGTCCTCCGCCCGAGGCCGGCCCCTGCCCGCACTCGGTATCAGCGGAGCCAGCAACTCCCACTCGACATCAGTCAGTTCATGGCGACGAATCACGAAAACATGATCCACCATCGAACGATCTTTTGAAGACGGACCCTAGATCTGACCGTTGGTGTTGCAGAAGTACCAGTCACCCGACTGACGCTCAGGAACATAGCAGGTCGCCGCGTAGCCGACGTTCACGCCGTTCTTCAGGCCGTAGACATCGACAGCGCCCTTCCACCAGTACCCCTGGATATCCGTCCACGTCGGGCTGGAGACGTTCCTCCAGCCAGAACATACCCGGACACCGTTCTGGTTGTTGAGTACTGGCCCTGCCTGCCATGGGGGTCGGGCATGGGCAAGCCTAGGAAGGAACAGATCAACACGGTGTGCCTTCCGTGCAGTACTCGTTGACGATCAGCGCAGGGGTCGACGTGCGGCCACACCTGGTCGTTGCCAGGGGTGGGCCGTCGGGGTCAGGTGGACCAGGGCAGTCGCAGGGCTTCGAGGTGGGTGTCGTCGAGGAGGGCTTCGATGAGTGGGGTGGGGCCCGCGACCTTGGTGGCCCAGAGGTCGTGGTCCGTGCAGAGGACCCAGGACCGGTCCTGGGCCCAGAGGTTGGACGGGGTCCAGCCGTCCTCCTCGGGGTGGTCGTAGAGCGCCTTGGCGTCCGCGAGCGTGCCGGACCGGACGTGGACCTTGTCGAAGTCCTCGGCCCGCTGCAGCAGCGGGTTGTAGTAGGCCAGGCACCGGGTTCGCGCGCCTTGGGGGCTGTGCTCGGTGAGGGCGTCCACCAGGCGGTCCCAGTCGGGGCGGTCCAGCCGGCCCTCGGACGGGGCCTTGATGCCGACCGGCCAGCCGCCCGGCCTGATCGAGGGGAAGGAGGTGGGGCACGGCAGGTGCCCCTCCGGGACCAGGGGGTCCTCGGTCCGTCGGGTGAGTTCCGCCCAGGGAAGGCGGCGCCAGCGGGGTCCGGGGTGTTCGCCCGGGGTGTCCGTGAACACCTCCGCCGGGTCGAGGCCCGGGATGATCTCGGGTCCGCCGCCGTTCAGTACGGCCCGTTGGTACGCGAGGTAGGGCGTGTCGGTCGGACCGAGTTCGTGTTCGTACATGGAGTGGAGCACCCAGGCGGCGTCGGGCAGGCCGGGCGGCATGAAGCCGGTGAGCCCGTCGTCGTCGGTCAGTTCCCGCAGCCAGTCGGTCTCCCCGGCCGCGGCCGGCGGCCAGCGGGTGGCCGCCCGAGCGGCGGAGGTTTCGTTCATCCGGTCAGGATCTCACCTGTTCGCAGGGCCGGCGCCGCCCCGGCCGGCCGGCCGGGGCGGCGCCGCCTGTCGTCGGCTGCTAGCTCAGGTGCCGGGTGAGGAACCGGGCCGCGGTGTCCCCGGCGAACTGCGGGACGCCGGTGTGGCCGCCCATGTTGGCGTGCAGGGACTTCTCCTCGGAGCCGAAGGCGTCGAACAGGTCCAGGGCCGCCTGCCGGTCGTTCCCCTCGTCGTCCCACTGCAGCAGGACGTGCAGCGGAATGGTGACCCGGCGGGCCTCGTCGAAGATGGCGCGGGGCACGAAGCTCCCGGCGAACAGGACGGCGGCCGAGATGCGCGGCTCGACCACCGCCAGCCGGATGCCGATGGAGATCACGCCCCCGGAGTACCCGACCGGGCCGCCGATCTCCGGCAGCGACAGGAGGGCGTCCAGGGCGGCCTGCCATTCCGGGACCGCCTGGTCGACGAGCGGGAGGACGAGGGCGTCGACGATCTCGTCGGTGACCGGCTCGCCGGCCTCCATGGCCCGCCGCAGGTCGGCGCGGGCCTGCTCGGCGGCGGGCCGGCGAGGGCGCTCGCCGCTTCCGGGGAGCTCGATGGTGGCTGTGGCGAAGCCCTCCGCCGCGCAGTGCCGGGCCCGGTCCACCAGTCGGGGGTACATCGTGCGCAGCCCGAGGGGAGGGTGGCCGAGCAGGATCAGCGGAGCGGGCGCGGATGCGGGTGTGGTGGCCGGCGTCCACAGGATGCCGGGGATCTCGCCGAGGGTGAATTCGCGTTCGAGGACGCCGTCGTCGAGGTGCTGTTCGGAAGTGAAGTGCACGGTCGTGCCTTTCGGGAGTGCGCAGAGACGGCGCTCCCGGACGACGACCTATCGTCCGACCGTGACCCCGGAGGGGAGCACCCACGTCGATTGGTTCACGGGTACCACCTCCTGGTTTCGTTGCACGGCTCCCGGCAGGTTAGCAGGACGGGGGGGGTGTCGGTTGTCTGTTATTCGGCGATCTTCCAGAGGGTCAGTGTGGTGACGTAGTCGGGCATGTCCGAGGAGGCGCCGCCCGTGGTGTGGGGCTGGACGTCGGTGATCCGCAGCATGGCCAGGTTGTTGTCGGTGGTGACGGTGCACAGGATCGTGTTCTTGGCGAGGGGCCCGCCCTGCTTCAGGTCCTTTTCGGGGATCGAGGCCGGCAGTGTGTCGGTGTCCACGCCTGCCCGGCACTCCTCGGGAGTGGTGCCGCTGCTCCTGCCCGTCGGGGTGAGGAAGCGCAGGTCCGCGTCGCCCCAGTCCTGGTACGTGAGCTCCATGCCGGCGGCCTGGCCGATCTTGCCGTCCGGGAAGGACTTCGGCGCGTCCAGGTCGACGTGCGTGCCGGTGTTGAAGGAGGGTGCGCGCAGCGTGAAGGGCTTGTTCTCGAAGACCGGGGTGTACGCCGCCCGGTGGGAGGAGGGCGGGGGCGAGGGTGAGGTGGCCGGGGTGGAGGTCCCGGTAGCGGGTTTGTGGTCCGCGCGGGTGTCGTCGGCGCCGTCTTCGGGGCCGGCGAGGGTCCAGGTGACGACTGCGGTGAGGGCTACGGCGAGGGCGGTGGTGCCGGCCAGGAGTGCGGGGCGGGTCTGCCGGGCGGGGTGGGGAGGTGGCGGTGTCGGCGGGGTGGCGGGTCTTGGTGGGGCCGTTGCCGTGGGCTGGGTGGACCAGTGTCCGTCGGTGGCCGTCGGGGTGGGCTCCGGGGGGCGTGCGGCGGCGGCCTCGCGGCGGGCGATCCGCTCCATGAGGGGGGTGGGCAGCCAGTCGTCGAACGAGGACAGCGGCCGCCCCGCCGCCGCCTCGCTCAGCGCCGCGAGTTCGTCCGTCGTGATGCGGGCCGACGGGTCGGCGGCGAGGGTCCTTTCCAGCAGGGGTCGCAGCGGCTGCGGGTAGGCGCTCAGATCGGGGGGCGTCCGCTCGGTGTTGGCGATGCGTACGGCGAGCGTGGTGCCGCCGCCCTCGCCGTAGGGGTGCCGTCCGGTGGCCGCGACGGCCGCGATCAGGCCGAGGGAGAACACGTCGGCGGCCGCGGTGACGGGTTCGCCCAGTGCCTGTTCGGGCGACATGTACTGCGGAGTGCCGATCACACCGCCGCTGTGCGTCAGCTGCGTGGTGTCGGCAGCCCGCGCGATGCCGAAGTCGATGACGTACGGCCCTGTCGAGCCGAGCAGGATGTTGGCGGGCTTGAGGTCGCGGTGGACGACTTCCGCCGCGTGGATCGAGCCGAGCGCCCGCGCCGCGCAGCCGACCAGCTGGAAGACGGCGGGCAGGGGAAGGGGGCCGTACGCGGTGAGCGCGTCGGCGAGCGTGAGTGCGGGCACGAAGGCGGAGGCGATCCAGGGCAGCGGCCCCGTCGTGTCGTGGTCGACGACCGGCACCAGGTGGTAGCCCTGGACGCGGCGGGCGGCCCGCACCTCCTGTTCGAAGCGGCGCCGGAAGTCCGGGTCCTGGCCGTACTCCTGGCGGATCACCTTGAACGCCACCGGCTGCCCGCCCCTCGTGTGCGAGAGGTACACGGTTCCCATGCCCCCCTCGCCGAGTCGGGCCAGCAGTCGGTAGCCGGCCGTTTCCCGCGGGTCGAGGGGGCTGAGCGGGGCCGGTATGTCGTCGATTCCGTTCGTCACGCCGGCCAGCCTATGGTGTGTGACCTCGTGTCAGGTGGGCTCAGGCCGGGGCGGCGAGGAGGGCGTAGGCGAACACGGCCGTCACCCAGGTCCACAGGACCGCGAGTGCGAGGTGGCCGAAGGTGCGGAAGCGGTCCCCGCGCCACAGTGCGGGTGAGAAGTAGACGAACTGGAAGGCCCAGCGGGCGCCCCAGAACAGGGTCTGGCCCGCGAGCAGGGCCGTGCCGAGGGAGGTCCCGGCAAGGAGCTCGGGGGTGTAGCACAGGGGCAGCAGGCCGAGCAGGACGCAGGTCAGGCCGATGAAGAAGAGGTGTGCGTAGGAGACCTGGCGGGTCAGCAGGCTGGTGCCGGCGAGGTCGGCGGGCCAGTCGACCAGGCGGGGCAGGACGATGTGGAAGGCGCCCATGGCGGTCAGGGCGAGGCCGACCAGCCGGAGTTGGGACTCCAGGGTGAACAGGTGGTTCACGCGGCGCTCCGCCGGAAGGTGAAGGCCGTGACGAGGTGCGCGATCCGTGTCTCGGTGACGGGGTGCAGGCCCGCGCCGCGGGCGAGCCGCAGCCATTCGCGGCGGGGCAGGAAGTGCCAGGCCCCGGGCCCGAAGGCGGCGGTGTTGGCACGGTCGCGCAGGTGCTCCACCAGGACGAGCGTGCCACCGGGGCGCAGGGTGCGGGTGATCTCGGCGAACAGTGCCTCCCGGTCGCGTGCGAGGCGCAGTTCGTGGGCCGCGAAGACCGCGAAGACGGTGTCCCGGGAGCCGGTGGCGACGGGCAGTCGGGCCGGGCTGCCGGGCAGGGTCCCGGGGCGCGGGGGAACGCGTCGGCGGGCGCGCCGGACGGAGCCTTCGGTGGTGAGCGCCGGATCGTAGAGGTCGACGACGGTCTGAGCGGTACCGGGGTGGCGGAGGGCCAGGGGGTGGCTGGTTTCGTCGAGGCCCGTGGATATGAGGAGGTGGTCGCCGGGGCCGTCGGGCAGCAGGCCGGTCAGCCAGTCGAGGGAGTACAGCTCGGAGCGGTCGTACACCCACCAGCAGGCGGCGGTGCTGCCGATGAGCAGGGCGGCCGCGGCCAGCGCGCCCGTGCGGGCGAGGGCGGCCGGGACGCGGGGCAGGCGCGGGGCGAGGGCGAGGCCGGCGGTCACGGCGGACAACCCGCCCGTGTACAGGGGCCAGTTGTACGCCAGGACCTCGCGGGCTCCGGAGGGGCGCGGGGGCGGTGGGGTGGTGGTGGGGGTGTTCACAGCGCTCCTCCGTCCGGGGCCCGCCGGTAGCCGCGCTCCCAGCCGTAGTCGAGGTCGCCGACGTGGAAGGCGTTGGCGAGGACGGGCTCGGTTCCGGCGAACGGTCCGTGGTCGAAGAAGGTCAGGGTGGGGACCTCGACGGCGACCGGGACCGGCTCCCAGTGCGTACGGGTGGCCTTGACCACGATCACCGTGCCGGTCTGCGGCTCGTACTCGAAGGTGTACGGGAGCGGGCCCGCGTACCGGCGGGCGTCCTTGGCGCTCGCGAAGGGGCTTCCCGCGGGAAGCGGGGCGGGGGTGTCCGCCAGGTCGGCGCGGACGTGGAGGTCGGCCCGGCCGTCGGCGCTGACCACCTTGAACTCCAGGGTCCGGCCGGCCGTCCGGGTGCCGATGCGGGCGAGGCGGTAGTTGTAGCGGGAGAAGAGGTTTCCGCCGAGGACCATCATCCGGTGGTCGGTGTCGCTGCGCAGGATGCGCAGGCCGCGCATGGTGCGGCCGCCGGGGGTGGAGAACCGGGTGAAGATCCGGTAGCCGGTGAGGACGAGGTCCCGGCCGAGGCCGGCGGGGAGGAAGGAGGGACGCAGTGCCCGGGTGTCGACGACCGCGGCCGCGACGAACCCGTGCTCGGTGCCGTTCGCGTCGCGGTAGGTGTCGAGGGCGAGCCCGGGAGGGACCAGCGGGGTGAGCAGCTCGGGCGGCAGCGCGTAGGTGAGTACCAGGGAGTGCGCGAACGAGGTCCGCATGGGGAAGGGGTGGCGTTGCAGGAGGTGTCTCACGGGCCGGCCGCCCCGTCGGGCGTGCCGGACGGGGCCGCCGGGTGCTCGTTCCCTTCGGACTTGCGCCACTTGGTGTGCCGCAGCACGACCTGTTCGGGGCAGACGGCGCTGAGGAACCGTCCGATGTGCATGGCGAGGCGTTCCTCGGCCAGTGCGTAGAGGATGCGGTTGCCGTCGCGTCGTTCGGTGACCAGCCCCGCCCCCTTGAGCACTCCGAGGTGCCGGGAGATGGAGGGCGCGCTGATCGCGAACCGGCTCGCGATCTCGCCGGCCGCGAGCTCGCCGCCCCGCAGGTCTTCGAGGATCTGACGCCTCGTGGGGTCGGCCAGCGCCCGGAACGCGCCCGCCTCGTCTTCGCTTGATGTGCCCATGCAGCGGAACTTAGCACATTAGCTAAATACGAAAATAGGGTGTGGGTGACGTTGCTCAGCGGGGCGGCTCGCAGCGGCGGGGAAGGGTCACGGTGCCGGGGCGGTGCTCGAAGGTGTCCATGACCAGCCACTCGTCCAGTTCGGGGTCGTAGAGGTTCTGGACCCCGAACTGCAGCACCTGCCAGAAGGTGCCCGGATCGCGCTCGTCCACGTAGATGTCGCCCAGCGCGAGCGGCAGGCGGGGATGGTTCCCGGGCGGCAGTTGCGGGAGGACCACGCCCACCCTCCAGTGGTTCACGCGCCGTTGCGGCGTGCGCCGCAGGGTCTCCGGCCCGACGAACCTGGCGTTCTCGAACCCCTGGTTCAGCGCCTCCAGGTTGAAGCCCGGGATGCGCGAGCAGGGATGCTCGGTCAGGCCGGGCCATTTGTACGTCAGCGTGTAGAGCGTGTCGTGGTAGATCAGGTTGGTGAACCAGATCGGGTACTGGGGGCCGCCGGCCGTCATCTGGCTGTCACCGTCCCGCCCCTCCCAGGTGAACGGGACCTCGATGTCCAGGTCACGGACGATCCACTTGCCCTTGCCGCGGAAGTCGCGGGGCAGGCGGGGCGGGGGCGGCGTCGGGGAGGCCTGCTGACGCGTGGCCGTGGTGGCGAACGGCGGTACGGTCCCGGCACCGGTTCGGGGCGCGGCGGCGACCGGTGGCGGAGCCGCCAGTACGAGGGCGGCCACTCCGGCAAGGGCGGCGGACGTGACCGTCCGACGCGTGCCTCTCCAACCCATGGTCTCCCTCGGCTGTCGTGTCGGCGCCGTCATGGCGCGAGGACAATCACGGTGATTCTGGGACACCGTCCCCGGAATTGAGGATTCCGAAACCGGCGGCAGGGCTGGTCCCTACTCGCGGACGCCCGCGGCTTCGACCGCCCGTCGGCGGGTCGCGCGCCGGGCCGCTCGCGACGCGGTGACCACGGTGACGAGGGCGCAGAGTGCGACGGTCGCGACGGTCGGGGTCCAGGGGATGACCGTCGGCGCGCCGGTCACCAGCCTGTTCAGCGAGGCGTGCTGGGTCACCGCGGTGAGGCCGGTGGCCACGGCGGCGAGTACGGCGGCCACGGCCACCGCCACGGCCGACTCGGCCACGGCCACCCCCACGATCTGGCCGCGCACCGCGCCGGCCAGCCCGAGCAGGGCGAACTCCCGCCGCCTCCCGGCCATCGCCATGATCAGGGTGTTGGCGACCGCGATCAGCGCGTAGGCCAGCGCTATGCCCAGGACGACCACCGCGGCGTTGTCCGTCTGCTCCGCGGCGTGCGCGCGCTGGGCCTCCAGGTAGGCGTCGTAGGTCATGAGCCGTGCGCCGGAGCCGGCCAGGGCCCGTTCGACCGCCGCCGTCTGCCGCTCGTCGAGCGGCAGGCCCGTGCCCGCGCTGGAGTCGAGGTAGACCCTGCTGGGCGTCATCGCGCCGGTCAGCGACGCGGACAGGTAGGTGTCGTCGCCATTCAGGCCGCGTGCGACGACCGCGGCGATGACGGTCGGTACCCGCGCGCCGGTGGGCAGGGTGACCACCCGGTCCCCGACCGAGAGCCCGTCGGACTCGGCCGCGTGTTCGTCGATGACGAGGAAGTCCTCGGGCGGCGAGGTGAGCGAGCCGGAGAGCACGGGCGGGGTGACGGTGGCGCCCAGGGCCGCCGCGGGCACCGCGTTCGTGCTCAGCGAGTCGATCTGCTCTCCTTCCGCGGTGCCGATCCGGATGTTCATCGAGGTGACCGGGGTGATGCGGACGCCGGGCACGGCCGCCAGCCGCGCCAGCGTCCCGGAGTCGATCCCGGGCCCGCCGGGGACCACCACGTTCGCCGCGTGGATCTCCTGCCGCTGGCGGGCCAGCACCACGGCGTCACCGGACTTCTGCACCGTCAGCAGGGTGGCGACCAGCCCGACGGCCCCCACGATCGGGGCCACGGTGGCGGCCGTGCGCCGCCGGGAGGTGAGGACGTTCTCGCGCACCAGCAGCGGACCGGCCTTCGCCGAGCCGCGCAGCGGGCCGACCAGCAGCCGGACGACCGGCCGCAGCAGGATCGGCGCCAGCAGGGCGACCGCGCCCACGTACAGGACCGGGACCGCCTCGTACTTGCGGGCGCTCGCCGCGAGGTGCGGCTCGGTCCGGCCGATGACGGTCCCCGCGACGACCGCGCCGATCAGCATCCCGGTCCCCAGCAGCCACCGCACCGGCGTCATCCCGCGGCGTTCCACCGCGCTCTCGCGCAGGACCTCGATGGGCCGGACCAGCGAGACCCGGACCAGGGTGGCGGCCGAGCCGGCCAGCGCCGCGGCCACGCCGATGACGAAGGAGACCAGCAGGGGCAGGGGGTCGACGGGGATGGTGAACCAGGACGGGGCCACGTCGTGGTCGAGCATCCAGGAGCGCAGCGGTACGGCGCACCGGGCCGGTGTGCGGCAGGTTCGGCCGGAGGGTCATGCCGACGGGCGGTCCTCCCAGGGGCGCACCCGTCCGACGACACGGAGCCGGTCGCCCTCGGGAGCCCGCAGCGCGGCGAGTACGCCCGTACCGATCTCCCCGTGGTCGAGCCACCGGGTGTGCGGCCCGTCACCGGTGAATCCTAGGACGACGGTGCGGTGGCGGGTCCGGCGGTCGAAGGCTTCGGGCGGCCGGGGTGGGGGTGCGGTGGGAGCCAGGGCTCCGCTGCCGACGACCTCGATCACCGACGCGTCCTGGGCCAGGGTGTCGGCGACGGCGGCATACGCGTGCGGCCGGCCCTCGGCGTGAACCCACAGCACGGCCTGCCGGAACGGTCCCGTACGCGCGGCGGCACGGCGCAGGGTACGGGCGAACCGCTCGGGCTCGGTGTAGTCCGCGCCGACGGGTATCAGCACGCCGCCGGCCGTGCCAAGGCTCCCGAAGGCGGCCGGGGCGGGGGGATTGCGCGACACGACCACGGTGGTGAGCCCCTCACGGACCAGGGCGCCCACGACTCCGGCCAGCATCCCCGTACCGCCGACCACCAGGACCGGGCTTGCGACAGCCGGCTCGGTGACATCCATTCCGGCATGCTCGCATGGGTCGGCGGATTCCTTTCCGCGCCGAAGCGGGGCCGTCGCCGTCCACTTCGGTGAGCGGCGGGTTCCTTCCTGCGCCGAAATCCGCACCGCGATGTCCCGATTGTTCGCCGGGGGCCTTGCTCAGACTGCGGGAACGGCGTCCTTCGCGGAGGTGTGCCAGTTGGTGACGACCGGCTTGTCCACGGTGATGGTGCCCACGGGGAGGGATTCCGGGTTGGGGTCGCTGTCACCGACCGCGACGATGATGCTGTTGAATTCCTTGCCGCCGTTCGCCTTCGTGGTCTTCGGGTTCACCCCTGCGTAGGCGGCGGTGTTCCCGGTCAGCGTGATCTGCTTGCCGGCGGCCTGCTCCGCGGGACCGGCCTGGGTGCCGTCGGAACCGAACGCGACGGTGGGCAGCGCGGCCGGCAGGACGCAGGTGATCCCCGCCTTCGCCTTCGCGGTGATCAGGATGTATCCGCCCGCCTGGGTCTCGGACTTGGTGCTCCAGGAGATGTCGTTCGCGCCGCAGACCTGCCCGACCGGCTTCTTCTCGCCGTTGCCGCTGTCGGCACCGGAGCCGGTCCCGCCCTTGGTCCCCTTGCCCGCGGTGCCGGACCCCTTCGAGGCGCCCGCGGCCGGCGAGCCGGCCGGGGCGGCCGCGCCGGCGGCCGCGGGGGTGGAAGCGGAACCCTGCGCGGCGCCCGCGCCGGCGGCCGCGTCCGTGTCCTGGCACGCCGTCATCAACAGGGCGCCGCACGCTACGGCCGTGGAGACGAGGAGGGCCTTGCGACGGTTGCCGGACATGAAATCCCCTTGGGTGAAAGGTGCATGATGCACGGGTGCTGTTCGATCACTATGAGGGAGCTGTGAGCCGCGGGGATACCGGCGTCTTCGTTCCAGGACAACGCTGTCGCAGACCGGTTACATGATCGCGACGAACCCCTCGGGCGCGGCAGCATGGCCGGTTTTATCGAACGCGTGAACGGCTCAGCTGTCCTCCCCCGTCCCACCGGCCCTGGCCGGCGAGGTACTGCGCGCCCGCTACGCCGGCCGGCTGCCGGCCTCCCTCCGCGACCTGGCCGGTCCCGTCTCGGGCCCGGTCGAGCTGCCGCTCCACGTGGCCTGGTCCGGGCTGCGGACGTACGACCTGGACCGGCCCCGCCAGCGCATGAGCCTCTACCGCACGGTGCTCGCCGAGGGTCAGTACGAGGACCTCGTCGCCTTCCTCGACCGCGATCTGCTCACCGCGCAGTGGCCGGCCCTGCGCACCCTGGTCAGCCGGCACGTCCGGCAGGTGTGGGAGGAACGCTTCCCGCAGCTCGCGGCCGGGGCGTCGTCCGCCGCGTGAACCTCAGCGGACTGCACCGGCGGCTGCCGGCCGCCTGCCGGGCGCGGGCCTGCCGGGCCCGCCGCAAGCCGGGGGTCGAGGGCGGCGGGGCCGCCGACGGCGCGTGGCGAAACACGGTCCCGTCACGAAATCCCCCGTGCGGGCCCGCGGGGGCGGGGCGGATCGCCGACGAGGACCACCGGCTCAGAGGCCTTCGATCTCCAGCCGGACCGATCGTCCGTCCGCGAAGCCCAGCAGGTGACGGGTTCTCGGCATCTCGTAGGCCCTCGTTCCGTCGGGGGAGGACACCGTCGCCGTCCAGGCCGGAGAGATGAGGGTGAGGCGCGTCCGGAGGTAGACACGGTGGTCGAAGAGCCAGGCCTGCACGGGGCCGCCGCGCACGGTCAACGCCACGGCCCGCCTCGGGACCACTCCCTCCAGGACGTTCAGCAGCGTGACGTGTTGTGCCATACGGGAACCCTACGTCCGGGGCGGGCCGCCGCCTACGGTCGTTCGAAGGCCTGGAGCACGCCGCCGATCGAGAAGCACAACGCGCCGCACAGGGTGCCCCAGTTGGCGATGTCGGCGTTGATCAGGCTGCCGGTGGCGGGACGGGTGAACGCGGCCAGCGCGGAGACCATGAAGAGCACCGACCCGCACTGGTTCACCGCGACGACCCACCAGCCGAGGCTGCGCGAGCGCAGGCACGGCCGGGCCCGGTGGCAGATCTCGACGAACGCGAGGTGCCCCGAGGCCAGGAACAGCAGGCAGCCGACCACGTCGGGGGTCCAGATCAGCCGGTTGGTCTGCTGGACGGTGAGCCCCTGGAGGAAGGAGTCCAACAGGTTGACGCCGAACACGAGCGTGCCGACGAACAGCACGAAGGCGCTCAGCCAGGCCACGCGCATCGGTTCGTACCCCCACCACCGCCAGCCGGCCGTGACCAGCGGGCCGCCCCCGTGGGTGTGGCGGGGCGCATTCAGTACCTGCAGGAGCGAGGTGTAGCCCCCGGTGTTGAAGAACAGGCCGCCCGCGAAGTAGATCGCGGCGCTCTCCAGCGGGTCACCCGAGCCGAACTGGGCCACGGCGGCGCCGAGGGCGAAGAGCGCTCCGCCGATGACGAACGCGGCCGAGGCGACGGCGTTGAGCCTGCGCAGCCTGCCGACGGCTTCGGCGTCGGCCGCCGGGGACAGGGTGAGCGCGTCTCCCGGGCCGCGGACCGACAGGGCCCCGCGCCTGCGGGCGACCCGCGACTCCCACACCACCGTTCCCCCTTCGGGGCGGTGCCAGGTGAGCCGGGTGGTGAAGGGTCCCGCGCCTTCGGCGCGCTGCTCGGGCTGTCCCACGGCCCGAGCGTAGACCTGCGGGCGGCCCGGGGTGGGGCAGGCCCGCCGTGCGGCGGCGAGGTCGCGCCGGGCGTCAGCCCGCGGCCCGCCCGTCGCCGAACACCTCCTCGACGAGCCGCTGCGTCGCCTGCTGGAACGGGACCGCCAGGGACAGCCCGGCGTCGTCCACGTAGTTCAGTGCGGCGGTCAGGGTCGTGCTGCCGTCGGGCGTGCTGTACAGCAGTGCCGCGTGACCGGCGATGCCGCCGTTGTGGGTGATGACCGTGCCCTCCCCGTCCGGGCCGGGCTGTACGAACACCCCCAGGCCGTAGCCCGCCTTGGGGTGCGGCTCGCACATCTCGGCAAGCAGCGGGGCCGGCAGGAGCCTGCCGCCCAGCAGTGCGGAGACGAAGGTGTGGAGGTCCCGGGTGGTCGAGATCATGTCGCCGCCGGTGGAGATCCAGGAGGGGTTCTGGCGGGTGACGTCGACCGTCTTGCGTTCGCCGTCCTCCTCGTACCGGTAGTAGGCGTGGGCGTGCGGTTCGGGGACCTCCGTGCGGGTGTCCGGCACCAGGGTGTCCGTCAGGCCGAGCGGCCCCAGGACGAGCCGCTGCATCTCCTCGGCCAGCGAGCGGCCGGTGACCCTTTCGATCAGCAGCCGGGCCAGTACGTAGTTGGTGTTGGAGTAGCTCCAGTCCGTCCCCGGCTCGAACCGCGCCGGCTCGGACAGCGCCAGCCGTACCAGTTCCTCCGGCAGGTAGGTCTTGAACCGGTTCTCCACCCACTCGCGACCCTGCCAGGGGATGCCGGGCACGACCGTCCCGTCGTCGAGGTACTCGCCGGTGAAGTTGAAGACGCCGCTGGTGTGCTGGAGCAGCATCCGTACGGTGATCCGCGGGTCCAGCCCGAGTTCGGGCAGGTGGCCGGCCACCGCGTCGTCGAGCCCGGTCCTGCCCTCCGCCACCAGCCGGAGCACCGCGGTGGCGGTGAACGGCTTGGTGACGCTGCCCACCCGGAGGTATCCGTCGACGGGCGGCGGGGCGCTGTCGCCCCGTTCGGCGACGCCGGCTGCGGCGACCCACTCGCCCCGGTGGTCGTTCACGCGCAGGTGCACCCCGGTGAAACCGGAATCGATCATCTCCTGGATGACCTTCCGCAGCTCCGGGCGGTCCTGGACGGTGGGGGTGACGGACATGGTGGTGTGCTCCCTGAAGGTGAGGGCGGCTCGGGTCGAAGGCTGCGGGTCGAAGGCTGCGGGTCAGAGGCTGCGGGCGGTGATGTCGCCGTAGGAGGTGGTGGCGTGGATGTCGAGGGCGGCGTGGGCGCCGTCGGTGTTGCCGAGGGCGTTGTGGACGCGGCCGTGGGCGGTGCCGGCGTCGAGGGTGGCGGAGGTCCCGCGGGCGGCGCCGACGGTGATGTCCCCGTGCTCGGTGCGCAGTTCGACGGTGCCTCGGTGGGCCTCGGCGATACGGAGGTGGCCCTTCTGGGTGCTGATCCGGGCGGGGCCGGTGAGGCGGCCTACGGTGATGTCGCCGGCCTGGACGGTCAGGTGGGTGCTCGCGCTCTCGTCGAGCTCGACGGTGGCCTGAGCGCCTTCGAAGGTCACGTCGCCGAGGCGTCCGACGCCGCGGAGTTCGGCGGCGGCCGCCTTCGCCTCTACGTGGGAGCCGGCGGGGAGCTGGACGGTCAGCTCGACGGATCCGGAGTTGCCGAGCAGCCGGTTGCCGGCCTCGGCGGCCCCGATGCGCAGGACTCCGTCGGCGTATTCGACCGTGGTCCGCTCGGCGGCCTTCACGTCGCGGCTCTTGGAGCCGTCGGCGGGCCGGACCTCGACGGTGGTGCCGGCCCGGTCGGCGGCGACGAGCCGGATGCGTCCGGCGGGGATGTCGAGGACGACGGAGACCGGGGCGGTGGTGTCGAACTTCTGCATGATGCTTTCCTTCACCTCGTTGTTTCTGATGATGGAAAGCTACGTTGCGTTCATGGAGTTGGCAACACATTCGTTGCGTCAGATCTGTATATACGCAGGTAGAAGATGCGAAATCGTTGCAACGGCGCTGAGCGTAATGCAACGTCAGCCGTGCAGGGCGTTGCAATGGGGCGAGAGTGAACGCTATGGCGACCGGTCCGGGGCAGCACGAAGGCCCGCCCCCGCGGCACGATGGCCGCGGGGACGGGCCCGCTGTGATGCCCGGGGTCCCCGTCGCTGTCCTAGCCCTCCGGCTCCCAGGCGAAGAGCCGGTCGAAGATGCGCAGGTCACCGTCGGCCTTGAGGGCGTCGACCGGAATGCGGCCGTACAGGAACAGGACCAGCTCGCCGGCCGTTCCGCGGGCCGAGACGTCGGCCGCCGGCGCGTCCGGCTCCTCGCCCTCGGCGGTCGCGGGTACGCGGGTGACCCGCGCACCGTCGGCGGAGAGCCACAGCCGCCAGGAACGGCCTTCGGTGGCGTGGTAGTCGACGACCGCGGGCTCGTGCGGCCAGGCGGACGTCGTCGCGCAGCAGGTGAACAGGAAATCTTCGACGCCGTCGAGCGCCGCCTCTTCCGGCAGCGGCTCCGGGGCGCCCAGGGCGAGCTGGGCGTCGTAGGTGTGCACGGCGACCTGCTGGAGCTGGTGCCGGGCGACGGCGCCGGAGGTCTGCGGCGACTGCGAAGCACCCCACCAGGTCCAGCAATCGCGGTCCGGGCCGGCCTCCCGCAGCGCGTCCAGCAGGTCCTGCATCGAGGCGGCCAGCCAGGCCACCAGGGCCTCGCGCTCCCGGGGTACGGGCGGGGCGTCCTCCGGTATGAGCCGGGAGGTGGCGGCGGGCCCCGCGGCGACGGTGGCGGCCCAGGAACGGCGCCCGTCGCCCAGGTGCTGCGCCAGGTCGAACAGCGTCCACTCGGGACAGCTCGGCACCTGCGCGTCGAGGTCGGGCGCGGCGGCGACGGCCGCGCGGAAGGCGGCGGACCGTTCGTCGATCAGCCGCAGCAGATCGGAGAAGTCGAGGTTCTTGTGCACCACGGCTTTCTACCAGTGCCGTCCGGCGGCTGAACAGCGAATTTCCCGTTCGGCGGGCGGGAGTTGCTAGGCCGGCTGGAGGATCGCCACCAGGCGGTGCGCGGCGTCGGGGGACATCAGGATCTCGTGGATGCGGGCGGATCGTCGGGCGGCCTCCCGGGCGCGGGGGAACATGGCCCGCTCGTACCGGTGCGCGGCCGCGTCGGGGGCGTCCGGGTCCGCGGCGAGGGCGAGGCCGAGTTCGGCCCCGTCGAGCAGGGCCGCGTTGGCGCCCTCGCCGGCCGGCGGCATCAGGTGGGCGGCGTCGCCGAGCAGGGTGACGCCGGGTACGTGGGCCCAGGTCAGCCCGACCGGCAGCGTGGACAGGGAGCGGACCGTGAGGGCCCCGTCGCACGCGTCGATCAGGTCGGTGAACTCCGCTGCCCAGTCGGCGAACCGCTCCCGCAGCAGCGGCCGGGCACGGGCCGGGTCCTCGAAGGGGATGCCGCAGGTCGCGGGCCAGTCCTCGGGGCCGTGGAAGGTGAGGTAGACGCGCAGCCGGCCGTCGCCGCCCAGCTGGGCGGACAGGGAACGACCCGGGCCGAAGGCCCAGTAGTTGCCGCGTCCCACCAGGGCGGCGAGGTCGGGCCGGGTGCGGACGAGGCCGGGGATGCCCAGTTCGACGACATGGGCGCCGAGAGGGGTCGGTCGGGCGTCGGTGACGAGGGGGCGTACGCGGGAGTTGGCGCCGTCCGCCCCGACGAGCAGGTCGCATTCGGCGGTCCGGCCGCCGGTGAAGTGCAGGCGGTGGCGGCCCCCGGGCAGCGGTTCGGCCCGCTCCAGGCCGTGGTCCCAGGCGACGGCGGTGGGAGGCAGCGAACCGAGGAGGATCGCGCGCAGGTCCGCGCGGTCGACCTCGGGGCGGTCCATCGGGGCGTCGTCGGGGGTGTCCTGGCGCAGCAGGACCGTGCCGGTGTGGTCGAGCAGCCGGTGGTCCTGGCCCTCGCGCCGGGCCATGGTCAGGAACTCCGCCTCCAGTCCGGCCTCGCGCAGCGCGCGCTGACCGGTGTCGGTGTGCAGGTCGAGCATGCCGCCCTGGGTCCGGGCGGTCGGCGAGGCCTCGCGCTCGTACACGACGGCCTCGATGCCGTACAGGTGGAGGACGCGGGCCAGGAGCAGGCCGCCGGGCCCGGCTCCGATGACGGCGATGTGCGGCATGGGTGTGCTCCCTCGGGTGGCATCGGGGGCGGTGTCGGTTTTCGATACACCGTATTTCTACGATACAGCGTATCGATCACCTGTCGATACGCTGTATCGAAACTGGGGTGGTCCGAGGACCCGAGGGAGAGGCAGGGAAGCCCGTGCTCATCTGGGAACGGCCCGAGCCGGCCGCACGGTCGTCGCTCAGCCCGTTGAGCCGCGACCGCATCGTGCGGGCCGCGGTCGGGCTGGCCGACGACGACGGACTGACGGCGGTCTCGCTGCGCAAGGTCGCCGCCGCGCTGGACGCCGGCCCGATGCGGCTCTACCGCTACGTGGACACCAAGGAGGAACTCCTCGACCTGATGCTCGACGCGGTGTACGCCGAGATCCCCCTGCCCGAGCCCGCCGAGGGGGACGAGGGGGACGAGGGCGACTGGGAGGCATCCGTACGGACCCTCGCCCACGGGCTGCGCTGCGCGGCACTGCGCCACGAGTGGTTCGCCGACCTCCTCGGCGGCCGCCCGCAGTTCGGTCCGGCGGCCCTCGGTCACCTGGAGGCGGTCCTGGCCGCCCTGCGGCGGGCTCCGGGCATCGCCGACGACGACCCGAACGCCCTGATGCACGCCCTGCAGGCGGTGAACGGCTACGTGTTCGGCGCGGTCCGCCACGAGATCGTCGAACTGCGCGTGGAACGCGAGAGCGGGCAGACGGAGCACGAGTGGCAGGCCGCCTCGGGCCCCTACCTCCGGCGCCTCATCGCCACCGGCCGCTACCCCGCCCTCGCCCACCTCGTCACCCGTGGCGCGGACCAGGACCCCGCCGCCATGTTCACCGCGGGCCTGGACGTCATCCTGACCGGCCTGGCGGCTCCGTCCCGGCCGGCTGCGGGCGGCGGGCAGGGGACCTGACGCACCGGGCGGGCCGCCCCCGGGCCCCGTGCGAGCATCGGCGGACGCAACCTCGGCGATCATCCGCAGGACAAGGAAGTGGACCATGCGTCTTCCGCTCGCCCGCATCGTGCCCGTGACGGTGGCCCTCGGAGCCGGAGTGCTGCTCGGCGTGCTCGGCGCGCTCCCGGTGAGATTCGACGGCCCGGTGTTCCAGGTCGTGGGGATCGTGTTCTCCGGGGGCTGGTCGTGGGCGTGCTTCGCCTTCCTGGTGGGCGGATCACGCCCCTCGAAGGCGGAGGCGGCCCTCGTGGCCCCGGTGGCACTGGCCGTCGGTGTGGTCGTCTACTACCTGATCAAGGCGGTGGGGTCCGAGGCGCCGGGAGGGGATCCCACCACGCAGATCCTGGTGTGGGGCGTGGCGGCCTTCCTGTTCGGCGCCCCGATGGGACTCTTCGGGAACCTGGCGCGGAACCCCGGCGTTCCCGGCCTGCCGCTGCGGCTCCTCGTTCCGCTGATCGCCTGGTACGAGACCTCCCGGCGCCTGGAGGTGGAGGCGGCCGCGGCGGGGCCGGTCGCCACGGGCACCTGGAGCACGGTCCGCGTGGTCGCCGTCCTCGCGGCCGTGGCCCTCGTGGGACACACGGCGTGGAGGTGGCGCGCCCGGCGCGACGGCCGCGGCCCCGGGGCCGGTCCGGCGGCGGAACGGGGCAGGTCAGTTCAGGGACTGCCCGACGAGGGCGGCGATACGGGTCTCGACCTCCGGCGTCACCTCGGTCAGGGCGAAGACGGCCGGCCACATCGCACCGTCGTCCAGCCGGGCGAGGTCGCTGAAACCGAGGGTGGCGTAGCGTGACGTGAACTTCTCGGCGCTCTGGAAGTAGCAGACGACCTTGCCGTCCAGCGCGTAGGCGGGCATGCCGTACCAGAGCTTCGGGGCGAGGCCCGGGGCGGCGGCCGTGACGACGGCGTGGACGCGCTCGGCCATGTTCCGGTCCGAGTCCCGCATCCCGGCGATCTTCGCGAGCACGTCCCGCTCGGCTTCGGCCGCCTTGTCCGCGGTCGACCTGCGGCGCGCCTCCTGCTTCAGTTCGCGGGCGTGCTCCTTCATCGCGGCCCGTTCCTCGGCGCTGAATCCCTCGTGGGTGGTGGTTTCGGTACCGGCCATGGCGGACTCCCCCTGGTGTGGTGTGGGTGTCAGTGCAGGACGTCGGACGGCGGGGCCGTTTCCCAGGCGAAGCCGTCCGGGTCGGTGAAGTCTGCGGCGGACGCGCCGATCGTGAGGCGATGGGAGCCGGTGCCCTCCGGGGCCACGCCGGCGTCCTTGGCGAGGGCGCGGCGCTTGTAGAGGGCGAGCTTGACCGGGCCCTCCCCGGCGGCGAACTCCACGTACGTGCCGGGGATGTTCTTCGACACCGTCAGGCCCTGCCCGGTGTAGAAGCGCTTGCTCGCGCCGATGTCCGCGACGCCGAGGAGGAGCACGATGGCGTCGACCTGCCGGGTGACCGGGCCGGTGTCCTTCTTCGCGGAGGTGGCGACCTTCCAGATCGCCCCGTCCGGCGCCCGTACGACACCGCCGTAGCCCCACAGGGACTTCGCGGCGGGCTTGACCGGTGTGGCGCCGGCGTCGAGGGCGGCGTCGACGAGGCGGTTGACGTTGCCCGGCTGGGAAACCGTGAGCGACAGCGTAAAACCGCGGAATCCGGTGGTGGGTGCCTGGGCGGCCCGCAGGCGGATGCGCCGGCCCAGACCGAAGGCGGTGGTGTAGAAGCGGTCGGCGGCCGAGGCGTCGGCCACGTCGAGGGTGACGCATTCGATGGAGGTCATGGTCATCACGCTAGTTGCGGCTGCGGGAGGGGTGCTTCTCGATTCCTGACCGGTTCGCCCGCGTGCTCGGCCCCCTGCGGGGCGGCGGCGGCGCCGAGGTCGCCGAGGTGCAGCAGGACCGTGGCGCGCTCGACGCGGCGGGCCAGGAGGTAGGCGTACGGGCACAGGCCGTACGCGAGCCGGAACCGGCGGCTGAGTTCACCGGCGGGGAGGCCGGCGCCGCGGGCGAGGGCCTCGACGTCCAGCGGCCGCGCGTACTCCCGGTCGATCCGGTCGCGTACGCGGCGCAGTCGGGCGAGGTCGTCCAGGTGCCGGGCCGCGGCGCGGGCGCGGCCCCATGCGGGGTGGCACACGAGGGGGCTCCTGTCGTCGGGGCGTACGGATCAGCGCAGTTGCTGGATGCGGATCAGGTTGCCCGCGGGGTCGCGGAAGGCGCAGTCGCGGATGCCGTAGGGCTGCTCGGTCGGCTCCTGGACGACCTCGGCGTCGGCGGCCCGGACCTTGTCGAAGACGGCGTCGAGGTCCGGGGTGGCCAGGAGGATCCAGCCGTAGGTGCCCTTGGCCATCATCTCGGCGATGGTGCGGCGCTCGGCCTCGGTGATCCCGGGGTCGGCGGCGGGCGGCGCGAGGAGGATGGACGTGTCGGGCTGCCCCTGGGGGCCGACGGTGATCCAGCGCATCCTGCCCTGTCCGACGTCGCTGCGGACCTCGAAGCCGAGGACGTCGCGGTAGAAGACGAGGGAGGCGTCCGGGTCGTCGTGCGGGAGGGCGCTGGTGTGGATGGTGAGGTTCATGACGCTCACGCTAGGGGTGGCCGGGCGGCCCGCGCTTCTCGAATCCTGACCGGTCGTGAGGCGGGCCGCCGGGGGGCGGGGTCATGGCGGGGCGGGGTCAGGCGGGGCGGGTCGCCTTGCCGTCCAGCCACAGGGTGTCGGAAGCGTCGCGGTGGACGCCGGTGGTCCCGACGTGCTTGGCGTCGATCTTCGGGCCGTTCTTGATGACGTGGACCAGCGCCATGCCGTGGCCGCGGCCCAGGCCGTAGTCCTCCTTGAGCCAGGCGAGGACCGTTCCCGCCTTGGTGGACGGGTCGTCGTAGCCGCGCTCGTGGGCGAGGGCGACGAAGGCGCGGGGCGTGAGGCCCGTCTTGGTCTCGATGGTGTCGAGGTAGGCCTGGAACGACATGGGGACTCCCGTTGGTCGGAGGGACGTTGCGCAGTGTGGACCGGGGCCGGGAGCGAAACTCATCGGTCGGTGGGGAAGAATTTTCCGCGGCGCCCAGGGTGGGTGCGGGAAGGCGCTCGACGGAGCGCCGGTAAGGGGGAGCGCGGTGGTGCGGGGGCGGCAGACGGTGGTGTGCGCGGCCCTGGCGGTGGGAGCCGTCGTGCTGGGCACGCTGACCGACTACGACGTGCCGGCCGGGCCGTTCGCGGGCAGCGGCCCGTGCGCGGACGTGGTCGCGGGCCTGCCGGGGGCGCTCCTCGGGCAGGGGCGTGACGCGGTCGGCGGCGCGGGGGCGGCCGGGTGGGGTGGTGGGGCCGTCGTGCTGCGGTGCGGTGTGCGGCCGCTCGCCCCGACCGTGGACACCTGTGTGAACGTCGACGGTGTCGACTGGGTGCTCGACGACGAGCGGGCCGGGCGCAGTGGCGTGTGGGTGTTCACCACCTACGGGCGCGAGCCCGCCGTCGAGGTCGCGTTCAGCGGGGGTGCGCGGTCGGCGGGTGATGCTCTGATCGCGGTCAACCACGGGGTACGGGGGTTCCCGCAGAAGTCCAAGTGCCTGGCGCTGGGCGACACGTGAGGGAGCGCCGCGGGAGGGCGGAGCCTGCGCATTCGGGTGACAGGCCGCCACGGGTGGTGGCACGCCGGCGTTAGAAGGTCGACTTGCCCAACACGGGCCCGTTTCCGCTCTAGCGAAGGATTGCTTGAGAATGCTGAAGAAGATGATGGTCACCGCAGCAGCCACCGCCGCCGCGATCGGCGCGGGCGCTGCCGCTGCCGCGCCGGCCATGGCCATCGGCAACGACAACGGGATCAACACCGTCAACGGCAACGGCGCCTCCCAGATCTACGGCAACCAGAAGACCGCCGGTGACATGAGCCCGCAGCTCAGCGCCGTCCAGGGCACCCTCAACAAGCCCTGCATCGGCCTGCCGGTCAAGGTCAACGCGCAGTCCCTGATCGCGATCCTCGCCAACGTCGGCGTCCAGGACGTCAACGTCCTCGCCAACCCGCAGAACCAGCAGTGCACCGAGAACTCCACCCAGGCCAAGGGCGACGAGCCGCTCTCGCACATCCTGGACAACATCCCGGTCCTCTCCGGCAACGTCTCCGCCAACAGCTGATCCACCGGCAGGGCAGGGCCGGTCGTGGGGGTCCGCACGAGCCCCCGCGGCCGGCCCTTCCGCGTGCCCCGGCGGGCCGCCGACGATCTATGCTCCGGGTCATGACGACGGGGTCGGCGGGTGCCGGTGGGAGCGGGGAGCGGGTCCTCCTGTACGGGGCGGACGGGCTCGTCGAGGGCGAGGAGGCGGCCGGGGCGCCGGCGGCGGCCGACTCCTGGCTGGTCGAGGAGGGACGGGTACGGGAACTGCCCGCGCACTGGCGCCGGTTCGCGGCGGCCGTCGCCGAGGCGGGCGGGCCGGAGCCGGGGGGCTTCCCGGAGGCCGTCGTCGCTGCGCTGCCCCGCACGGGGTGCTGGTTCCCCCGGGTGGAACTGGTCGGCGGCCGGTTGCAGGTGCGGGTGAGGCCGGCGCCCGCGCGGACGGACGCGGTGCGGCTGTGGGCCGGGGGCGAGGATCCCCGCCGCGCGCCCCGGCGCAAGGGGCCGGACCTGGCGGCGCTGGGGGCCCTGCGGGCGGCGGCCGTCGCGGCGGGCGCCGATGACGCGCTGCTCGTCTCCGACGACGGGGTCGTGCTGGAGACCGCCACGGCGAGCCTGGTGTGGTGGGAGGGGGACGTCCTGTGCGTCGTCGATCCCGGACTGCCGGTGCTCGCGGGCGTGACGGCCGCCTGGGTGGTGCGGCGGGCCGGGGAGCTGGGTGTCGCGGTGCGGCGGCGTCGGGCGCGCCCGGCGGAGCTGGACGGCCGCGAGGTGTGGGCCGTCAACGCGTTGCACGGGCTGCGGCCGGTCACCGGGTGGGTGGGGGCCGACGTGGCCGTCGGCCCCGCACCGCGGGTTCAGGAGTGGCGGGCCGCCTGGGCGGACGCCGCGGTGCCGCTGCCCCGGTAGCGGCACGGGTCGAGCAGGATCATGGCGTCCGGGCCCCGCTCAGTGCGCGTCGGAGTCGGCCGTGGCGGACAGCAGCGACAGGCGGCTCGCGGTCCGGTTGACGTCGAGCGGCAGGGACTCGCCCCGCAGCACCTCGTCGAGCGGTGCCTCGCCGATCAGGACGAGGCGTACGTCGCGGTCGCAGAGCACGTCGACGAGGTTGGCGAACCGCTGGGCCGCGTCGCGGTCCTCGCCGGCCAGGCGGGGCAGGCCGGAGAGCACCCAGACGGGGTGGCGGTCCGTCAGTGCGAGGTAGTCGCCGGTCGAGTTCGGCCGGTCGCACAGGTCGTGGAAGTCGAACCAGATCCGCTCGCCGTCGACGGCCAGCGCCTGGACGGTGCGGCCGCCGGTCACCTCCACCTGCTGCCGGTCGCCGGGCCGCGGGAGGCCGAGGCCGTGTTCGGCGAGCTGCTCCTCGGTGCCGGGCCAGAGGTAGGCACCGCGTTCGAACTCGGAGCGGGCCGTGCCCGACGCGTACTCGGCCCGGTAGTCCCGTCCGCCGCCGAGTTCGACGACGTCCATGGTCTCTTCGAGCATCTTGATCGTCGGAAGGAACATCTCGTGGAAGACGGGGTTGGGGAGCAGTCCGGCCGGAGGGTAGTTGGAGGTGGTGAGCAGGGTGATCCTCTGGTCGAGGATCGACCGCAGGACGCGGCCGATCAGCATCGCGTCGCCGGCGTCGTGGACGTGGAACTCGTCGAAGACGAGGAAGCGGCAGTCGCCCAGCAGCTCGGTGACGGCGAGGTCGGTGACCCGGCGGTCGCCCTGGTGGCGGTGGTAGGCGGCGTGGAACTCGCGGAAGAAGTCGTGGAAGTGCAGGCGGCGCTTGTTCCGCAGGGGCACGGCCTCGTAGAGGGTGGTGGTCAGCCAGCTCTTGCCGCGGCCGACCGAGCCCCACAGGTACACCCCGCGCGGGGGTTCGGCGCCGCGGCCGAAGAGTCCCCGTTTGCGCGTGACGTCCGCGCCGAGTTCACCGAGCCTGAGGGCGGCCTGTCGCTGGGCTTCGTCCAGGACGAAGCCGGCCTGCCGGGCCGCGTTCTCGAACTCCCGCATCACCTGATGATCACCCGTTTCCCCTCGGTACCGAATCCCTGATCCGCACGAGCGATCAAGAGCTGATCATCATTCCTGACGCGTACGACCCCCTCCAAGACCGGATCGCCACGGGCGGCGTCTCCGATCGCGGTGACGGGGCGTGGTGAGCGCCGCCTGACCATGTGGCTTCGGGATTGGGCATCCGCCGGCCAGCACGTTCCCGCGAACGCACCTCGTATGTGGCTGGACAACCAGAACCTAGACCCCCTAGGTTTCTACCTGGATGATCTAGGCAACGATCGAGGGGATGTCCCGTGGTGCGTGCGGGGCTGAGTGCCGCCGTCCTGCTGGAGGCGGCGTCCGCCATGGCGGACGAGACCGGTATCGAGAAGGTGACGCTGTCCGCGCTCGCGCGGCGCTTCGGGGTCAAGGACGCGAGCCTGTACTCGCACGTGCGGAACCTGCGGGACCTGCGGGTGCGGGTCGCGCTGCTGGCCTCCGAGGAGATGACCGGGCGGATCGCGGACGCCGTCGCGGGACGCTCCGGCAAGGAGGCGCTCGTCGCCTTCGCCGACGCCTACCGGGCGTACGCCCTGGCGCACCCCGGCCGGTACGCGGCGACGCAGATGCGCTTCGAGCCCGAGGAGGTGGCGGACTCCGCCGGTTTCCGCCGCAGCGTCGAGCTGACGTACGGGATGCTGCGCGGCTACGGGCTGCGGGAGCCGGACCTGACCGACGCGGGCCGGCTGCTGCGCAGCTCCTTCCACGGCTTCGTCCACCTCGAACTCGGGGGCGGCTTCGGGCACTCCCGCGCGGTGGGGGAGTCCTGGGCGCGGGCGCTCGACGCGCTGCACGTGGCCCTGGAGAACTGGCCGTCGCGCGACGGCACGCAAGACGGCACGCAAGACGGCACGCAAGACGGCACGGAAGACGACGGGGAGAACCGCTGATGGACACGCCCACCGCCCGCACCCTCAAGGTGCCCGGCGCGACCCTCTACTACGAGACGCGGGGCAGCGGCCCCGTACTGCTGCTGATCCCCGGCGGCGGAGCCGACGCCGCCGTGTACGCGGCGATCGCCCCCGCGCTCGCCGACGCCGGGTACACCGTCGTCGCGCAGGACCCGCGCGGCCAGTCCCGCAGCACCCTCGACGGGCCGCCCGCCGGGCAGCGGCCGGCGGACTGGGCCGACGACGCGCGGCGCCTGCTCGACGAGGTCTCCCCGCACGGGCCCGCGTACGTACTGGGCTGCAGCGCGGGTGCGATCGCCGCGCTCGACCTGCTGGCCCGGTACCCGCACCGGGTGCGCCGGGTGGTGGCGCACGAGCCGCCGCTGGTGGAGGTGCTGGAGGACCCCGCACCGTACCGGGCGCTGTTCGCCGAGGTCCGGGCGCTGTTCCTGGCGGAGGGCGGCGGACCCGCGATGGCGCGCTTCGGCGAGGGCCTCGGGCGGCCCGACCAGGAGCGGGAGCCGGACGAACCGGCCCCCGAGGTGCTGGAGATGATGCCGCGCGCGTACGCCAACACCCCGTTCTTCCTGGAGCACGTGCTGTGCCCCTTCACGGGCAGCGCTCCCGACCTGCCGGCCCTGCGGGAGGCCTCCGCGCGGCTGGTCACGGCCGCCGGACGGGACTCGCGCCCCCAGCCGGCGCTCCACGGGCCGGCCCGGCGGCTGGCGGAGCTGACGGGGGCCCGCTTCGCCGAGTTCCCGGGCGGACACCTGGGCTGCACGCAGCGGCCGGCGGAGTTCGCGGAGCGGCTGCTGGAGGTCCTGGCGGACGGGGACGGGGACCGCTGAGGTCTACGGGGTGGCGCGGACCGGGAAGGTGAAGGCGTAGCCCCGCGCGGAGAGCCAGGGCAGGTACTGCTTGAGCGCCGCGACGGTCTCGCTGCGGTCGCCGCCGCCGTCGTGGAAGAGGACGGTCGGCTGCTGCGGCAGCTTGCCCTCCACGGCGGACACGATCGCCGGCAGGCCCGGACGGCTCCAGTCCTTGGGGTCCACGCTCCAGCCCAGGGGCTGCATCCCGCTCTCGGTGGCCACCGCACGGCTGTCGGGGGTGAAGGCACCGCCCGGCGCGCGGTAGTAGTCGACGGCAACGCCCGGCACGGCCTTCTGGATCATGGCCTTGCCGTCGAGTATCTGCTTGCGCTGGTAAGCGACGGGCTTGTGGTCCATGGTCACGTCGTGGTCGGCGGAGTGGTCGCACAGCCGGTGCCCGTCGGCGGCGACCGCGCGCACCAGCTCCGGGTACTTCTGGGCGTTGGTACCGATCATGCAGAAGGTGGCCTTGACGTGGTTCTTCCGCAGCACCTGGAGGACCTGGGGGGTCCAGCGGGGGTCGGGGCCGTCGTCGATGGTGATGGCGACGGCGTGGCCCGGGCCCTGGGCCAGCCGGGTGATCCCCAGCGGGGTCCGGGCGGCACCCTCGACGGCACCCCGGGCGGTGGTGTGTGCCTCGGTACGGGCCGCGGCGTGGGCGGAGCCCTGCGCACCCCGGGCGGTGGTGTGCGCCTCCGTGCGGGCCGCGCCGTGGGCGGAGCCCGCGGGAGCGCCGGCCGCGGGGTGGCCCGCCGGGCCGTCCGTGGCGGCGAGGGCCGGTGCGGCGGCTGCCGCCAGGAGGCCGAGGACGGCCGCCGTCACGGCGGATCCCGCACGCCGACGACGCACGGAACTGGTGGTCATGCCCATGGACGCGCTCTTCCTTTGCGCTCGGCCCCCGGATCTCGTACTGCCGTTCCAGGCTAGGTCAGGCGTCTTCGCCGCCGCCTCCACCGAACGGCCCCCGGGGCGGCGCGAGCGCCCGGAACCGTTGCGGCGATCGGCCCCTGGCCGCAGGGGTGTCATTGGTCACGCCGGTGGCCGGGCCGCTCCCCGGTCACCGAGGGTGCCAGGCCGCGCACTCCCGCGCACCGCCGGCGGCCTCAGCGCGACGGGGTCACCGTCCAGGAGTCGGTGCCGGTGAGGAGCGCCCCGAGGTCCGCCTTCCCGTGCTGCTCCACCGCCGCTTCCAGCTGGTCGGCCATGAGGGTGTCGTAGACGGGGCGGGTGGTGTCGCGGAAGACGCCGATGGGGGTGTGGTGGAGGGTGTCGGGGTCGGCGAGGCGGGAGAGGGCGAAGGCGGTGGTGGGGCTGGTGGCGTGGGCGTCGTGGGTCAGGACGCGGTGTTCGTTGTCGGGGGTGACGGTGATGACTTCGAGGTCGCCGGTGTCGGGGTTGCGGGTGACGCCCTTGGTGTCGTCGGTGCCGAAGCGGATGGGCCGGCCGTGTTCGAGGCGGATGACGGCTTCGCGGGCCTGTTCCTGGTCCTTGAGGGCGTCGAAGGCGCCGTCGTTGAAGATGTTGCAGTTCTGGTAGATCTCGACGAGGGCGGTGCCGGGGTGGTCGGCTGCCTGGCGCAGGACCTCGGTGAGGTGTTTGCGGTCGGAGTCGATGGTGCGGGCGACGAAGGTGGCTTCGGCTCCGAGGGCGAGGGAGACGGGGTTGAAGGGCGCGTCGAGGGAGCCCATCGGGGTGGATTTGGTGATCTTGCCGACTTCGGAGGTGGGGGAGTACTGGCCCTTGGTGAGGCCGTAGATCCGGTTGTTGAAGAGCAGGATCTTGAGGTTGACGTTGCGGCGCAGGGCGTGGATGAGGTGGTTGCCGCCGATGGAGAGGGCGTCGCCGTCGCCGGTGACGACCCAGACGGAGAGGTCGCGGCGGGAGGAGGCGAGTCCGGTGGCGATGGCGGGGGCGCGGCCGTGGATGGAGTGCATCCCGTAGGTGTTCATGTAGTACGGGAAGCGGGAGGAGCAGCCGATGCCGGAGACGAAGACGATGTTCTCCCTGGCCAGTCCGAGCTCGGGCATGAAGCCCTGTACGGCGGCGAGGACGGCGTAGTCGCCGCAGCCCGGACACCAGCGGACCTCCTGGTCCGACTTGAAGTCCCTGGCCGCGAGCGCCGCCTCCGCCCTGGGGATCAGACTCAGTGCCTCAGTCATCGATGGCCTCCTGGAGGACCTCGGCGAGCTGCTCGGCCTTGAACGGCATGCCGTTGACCTGGGTGTGGGAGCGGGCGTCGACCAGGTACCTCGCCCGGATCAGGGTGGCGAGCTGCCCGAGGTTCATCTCGGGGACGACGACCCGCTCGTAGCGGGCGAGTACCTCTTCGAGGTTCGCCGGGAAGGGGTTGAGGTGGCGCAGGTGGGCCTGCGCGATGGCCGTCCCCTGGGCGCGGAGCCGGCGGACGGCGGCGGTGATGGGGCCGTAGGTGGAGCCCCATCCCAGGACCAGGGTGCGGGCGGTGCCGGTGGGGTCGTCGACCTCCAGGTCGGGGACGGCGATGCCGTCGATCTTGGCCTGGCGGGTGCGGACCATGTGGTCGTGGTTGGCCGGGTCGTAGGAGATGTTCCCGGTGCCGTCCTGCTTCTCGATCCCGCCGATCCGGTGTTCCAGCCCCGGCGTCCCCGGGACCGCCCACGGCCGGGCCAGCGTCTGCGGGTCCCGCTTGTAGGGCCAGAACACCTCGGTGCCGTCGGCCAGCGTGTGGTTGGGGGCGGTCGCGAACCGGGTCCGCAGATCAGGCAGTTCGTCCGGATGGGGGACGCGCCAGGGCTCGGAGCCGTTGGCGAGGTAGCCGTCGGAGAGGACGAAGACCGGGGTGCGGTAGGTGAGCGCGATCCTGGCCGCCTCCAGCGTGGCGTCGAAGCAGTCGGCGGCGGTGCGGGGGGCCACGATCGGGACCGGGGCCTCACCGTTGCGCCCGTACATCGCCTGGAGCAGGTCGGCCTGCTCGGTCTTGGTCGGCAGCCCCGTCGAGGGCCCGCCCCGCTGGATGTCCACGATCAGCAGCGGCAGCTCCAGCGACACCGCCAGCCCGATCGTCTCCGACTTCAGCGCCACACCCGGCCCGGAGGTCGTCGTCACCCCCAGCGCCCCGCCGAACGCCGCCCCCAGCGCCGCACCGATCCCCGCGATCTCGTCCTCCGCCTGGAAGGTCCGCACCCCGAAGTTCTTGTGCCTGGACAGCTCGTGCAGGATGTCCGAGGCCGGCGTGATCGGGTACGAACCCAGGTACAGCGGCAGATCCGCCTGCCGCGCCGCCGCGATCAGCCCGTACGACAGCGCCAGGTTCCCCGAGATGTTGCGGTACACACCCGCCGGGAACGCCTTCGTCGCCGGAGCCACCTCATAGGAAACCGCGAAGTCCTCCGTGGTCTCCCCGAAGTTCCAGCCCGCCCGGAACGCCACGATGTTCGCCTCGGCGATGTCCGGCTTCTTCGCGAACTTCTGCCGCAGGAACTTCTCCGTGTTCTCCGTCGGCCGGTGGTACATCCACGACAGCAGACCCAGCGCGAACATGTTCTTGCTGCGCTCGGCCTCCTTGCGCGACAGACCGAAGTCCTTCAGCGCCTCCACCGTCAGCGTGGTCAGCGGCACCCCGTGCACCCGGTAGGCGTCCAGCGAACCGTCCTCCAGCGGAGACGTCGCGTACCCCACCTTCGCCATCGGCCGCTTCGTGAACTCGTCCGTGTTCACGATGATCTCCGCACCCCGCGGCACATCGGCGATGTTCGCCTTCAGCGCCGCCGGATTCATCGCCACCAGAACGTTCGGCGCGTCCCCCGGCGTCAGGATGTCGTGATCCGCGAAATGCAGCTGGAACGACGACACACCCGGCAGGGTCCCGGCAGGCGCCCGGATCTCCGCCGGGAAATTCGGCAACGTCGAAAGATCATTACCGAACGACGCCGTCTCCGACGTGAAACGGTCACCCGTCAACTGCATACCGTCACCCGAATCACCCGCAAAACGGATGACCACACGGTCGACGCGGCGGACCTCGGTCCCGTTCGCCATGTCAGCCGCTCTGCTCGTCGCGGCGCAGCTCCGGCGCGTGCCGGTAACCCAGGATCAGGACGTCGCGGACGGCCGGCTTGGCCGGGTCCTGCGCGTGGATGGGGCGCACCGCGTGGAGGATCCGGGCGTCCGCCCAGAACATGGTGTCCATCTGCTCGGTGAGGGTGAACTCGGCCATGAGCTCCTTCTCCAGGCTGTAGACCTGGGATTCCCCGCCCCGGGCGTTGAAGCGGCCCATCAGGTGGATCGCGCCGAAGTCGACCTCGTCGCGGTGCGGGCCCTCGGGGGTCGGCTCCCCCGTCTCGTCCGGGGTGCTGATGATCCGGAACTGGTGGCACTGGACGTCCCAGGGGTCGTCGAGCCAGGAGTCCGCGGGGACCGGGAACTTCTCGAAGTCGGTGCGCAGGAGCCGGGTCAGGAGCGGGTTGTCGAGGGTGGCCCGGCTGAGGGGGGCCACGTCGCGGTCGATGCCGCCGGCGTAGTCGTTGGCGTTCATCGACTGGAAGTAGGGCCGGTGGGGGCGCAGCCGGACCTCTCCGGTGCGGGGCACGAAGAAGAACCGGTCGTAGCGGCGCTCGCGGAAGCGCGACCCGCCCTTCAGGTACCGGTCCGTCTCCAGGTTCTCCCACTCGGCGGCCAATTCCTTGACGTGCTGCCTCAATTCGGCATCGATGACGAGCCGGTCGGCCGGCAGCAACGAATATCCATTGGCCCGCAGTTCTTCTCGTGCTTCGGTCTGCATGATTCGCTCCTCCACGCCGGATCTCACGCACTCGTGCATCCCGAGGTTCCCACAGCCGTACTGACGCTGAACTGACAGGGCCGACGGGTCAGGAGGACGTCAGCCGGTCGTCACGGCACCTGTGCTTCACTCGACCGGTATGACAGAACAATTAGTGTCCTCGCCCAGATCGGAACGCCGGACGGTTCTGGAAGAAATCGTCGTGGCGGAATTCAAGACGGCACTTCTCATGCCCGACGACGAAGAGCTGCCGCTGGAGGACAGCTTCTTCGAGCTCGGCATGACGTCCCTGCTGCTCACCCAGGTCAAGCAGCGGCTCGAAGACCGGCTGGGACGGGGCATCAGCAGCACGGCCCTGTTCAACCAGCCCACCGTCGAGCGGCTGACCGACCATCTGGCCTCGGACGTGCTGGCCGACATCTTCGACGCGAATTGAGAGGAAGGTCGCCGCCATGCCGGGAACGCCGGACCCGCAGGATCCGTACGTCATGCAGGGGATCGAGGAGATGAAGGAAAAGACCCTCGGGCAATTCCTTCTCGAAAAGCACGAGCCGATCGCCGTGGTCGGCGTGGGAATGCGCCTGCCCGGCCGGAACAATTCCCTTTCCGATCTCGATTCCTTTCTGCGGGACGGGCGTTCCGGTATCGGTCCGCTGCCGCGCGACCGCTGGGTTCCGGAGGTGGCGGACGGCGACATCACCGCCGTCGCGGGCGGTTTCCTCGACCGTATCGACGAATTCGACGCACAGTTCTTCAACATTCCCCCGAAGCAGGCTCCCTTCATCGATCCGGGGCAGCGGCTGCTGCTGGAGACGGTGTGGGAGGCCCTGGAGGACTCCGGCATCGATCCGGCCGTGCTGCGGCACGGCGACGGCGGGGTCTACGTGGGCGCCTCCCCCCTGGACTTCCCCCTGGAGCTGGAGGGGCTCTCGGACGAGCAGCTCGACGGGAACCTGGCGACCGGGCTCGGGGCGTACTCGCTGTCGGGGCGGCTCTCGTACTTCCTGGGCTGGCGCGGCCCGAGCCTGACGACGGACACCGCGTGCGCGGCCTCGCTGACCGCCCTGCACCTGGCGGTGCAGGGGCTGCGGCGGCGCGAGTGCGGGATCGCCTTGTGTGCCGGGGTGAACACCCTGCACAACCCGCGTTCGTACGTGATCCTCTCGCACGCCCAGATGCTCGCCCCGGACGGACACTGCAAGACCTTCGACGAGAGCGCCGACGGGTACGCGCGCGCCGAGGGCTGCGGGGTGCTGGTCCTCAAGCGGCTGTCGGACGCGGTGGCCGCGGGCGACCGGGTGCTGGCCCTGGTACGGGGCACCGCCATCGGGCAGGACGGGGAGAGCGCGGGCCTGAGCGCGCCCAACGGCACTGCGCAGGAGGCGGTGATGCGGGCGGCGCTGGCCGACGCGCGGCTGGAGCCGGGCGACATCCAGTACGTGGAGGCGCACGGCACGGGGACTCCGCTCGGCGATCCGATCGAGATGGGTTCGGTGAACGGGGTGTTCGGTGCCTCCCACGCCAAGGACGACCCGCTGACCATCGGCTCGCTGAAGGCCAACCTGGGGCACATGGAGCCTGCGGCCGGGCTCGGCGGACTGATCAAGGTGATCACGCAGATGCGGGCCGGCACCTTCTTCCCGCACGTGTGGCGCAACCTCTCCGGCCGGATCCCCTGGGACACCTATCCGATCGAGGTGGCGGCGGAGGAGCGGCCCTGGAAGGCCCCGGTGCGCCGGGCCACCGTCAACGGCTTCGGCGTCGCCGGGGCCATCGCGGTCGCGGTACTGGAGGAGGCCCCCGCCCGGGACGCCGACCGGGACACCGCGCCCGCCGCGCCCGACCAGGAGTACGGGCAGGTCTTCACGCTGTCCGCCAAGTCCCGGCCGGCGCTGCGGCTCCAGGCCGAGCGGTACGCGCGCTTCCTCGCCGAGCACCCCGGCACCTCCCTCGCCGACCTGTGCCGCACCCGGGCCACCGCCCGCTCGCACTTCCGCTTCCGGGCGGCGGCGGCCGTCTCCTCCCTGACCGAGCTCGGCACGCTGCTGGAGCGGTGGAGCGCGCCCCCGCGCGGCGAGGAGAAGCCCGACGCGTTCCGCAAGGTGGCCTTCCTGTTCACCGGGTCCGGTTCGCAGTACGTGGGCATGGGACGGGCCCTGTACGGGCGCCACACCGTGTTCACGCGCTGCGTCGACGAGTGCGACGCGCTCTTCGCCCCGCTGCTCGGGCGCTCGGTGGCCGCCGTGATGTTCGGCGACGCCGAGGACGCGGAGGAGACCCTGGCCCGTACGTCCTTCACGCACGCGGCGCTGTTCACCCTGGAGTACGCGCTGGCCCGGCTGTGGCTGTCGTGGGGGGTGCGGCCGAGCGTCCTGATCGGGCACAGCGTGGGCGAGATCGTCGCGGCCACGGTCGCCGGGCTGTTCTCGCTCGCCGACGGGGTGACCTTCCTCGCCGCGCGTTCCCGGCTGATCGAGTCGGTGTCGGCGCCGGGCGGGATGGCCGCGGTGGCCGCGCCCGCCGAGGAGGTGCGCCCGCTGCTCCTGCCGTGGCCCGAGCTGGCCGTCGCCGCCGTCAACGCGCCGGAGCAGTGCGTGGTCTCGGGCGGCGCCGGGGCGCTGGCCGAGGCGGTGGAGGCGCTGCGCGCCCGGGAATGGACGGTGACCCCGCTGCACGTGACGGCGGCGTTCCACTCGCCGCTGCTGGAGGAGGTCGCCGAGCCGCTGGCCGAGGTGCTGCGCGGGATCTCCTTCGGGGAGCCGCGGCTGCCGATCGTGTCCAACCTGACCGGCCGGATCGCGGCGCCGCGGGAACTGGCCACGCCCGAGTACTGGGTGCACCACATGACGCGGTCGGTGGAGTTCGCGGCCGGGGTGCGGACCATCGCCGAGCGCGGCCGGCACGTGTTCCTGGAGGTGGGTCCGTCCACGGCCCTGACCTCGCTGGCCCGCCAGTGCGTACCGCAGGAGCAGCACCGGTGGCTGAGCTGCCTGCGCCGCAAGGACACCACGGGCGCCACCCTGGACGCCGCGCTGGCCGGTGCGTACACGGCGGGGCTGAACATCGCCTGGGGCGAGGTCCACGCGGACGGGCCGGGGCGGCGGATCCCGCTGCCCGGCTACGCCTTCGACCGGCGTTCCTACCGGCTCCCGGCCCGCCCCGCGGCGCGCGCCGGGGCCGCCGGCGCCGGCCATCCGCTGCTGGGCCGCGAGGGCGGATCCGGGGACGGCCGGCGGGAGTTCACGGCCCGGATCAGTGCGGCGGCCCCGGCGTACCTGGCGGACCACGTCATCGGAGGCCAGGCCTTCCTGCCCGCGGCGGCGTACCTGGAGCTGCTGCTGGCGGTCCAGGACGAGGTCCACGGCGACACCGGCCGGGCGGTGGAGGACGTCCGCTTCCACGAGGCGCTGTTCCTCTCGGACCGGCCGACGCTGCTGCTGACCCGGGTGCGCACCGAGCCGGACGGACGGCTGTCGGTGGAGGTCTCCAGCCGGTCCGGGGACGAGCCCGGGGGCGTGGAGAGGCTGCACGCGACGGCCGCGATCGCCGCGGAGGCGGCCGCCCCGGGCTCGCTGTCCGATCAGGGCCGGGCCCTGGTGGGTCTGCTGGGCGCGGTGCGGGGGGTGCGTTCCTCGAAGGCGCTGGACGCCGAGGACGTGCGGGCCGCCTACGCCGAGGCCGGGCTGGAGTACGGGCCGCAGTTCCGGCGGGCCCGCTCGGTGACGGCGTACGGGCCGAACTTCGCGGTGACGGAGCTGTCCGGCGCGGACGTCTCGCGGGCCGAGCACCTCCCGCCGCCGCTGCTGGACGGCGCGACGCACGCCCTGGCCGCCCTCGCCGACGACGGCCGCCGCTACGTGGCCACGAGCGTGGGCCGGCTGCGGACCTTCAAGAAGCCGCGCGGGGAGGCGTTGCGTTCCGCCGTGCGGGTCACGTGGGCCGACCGGCCGGACACCGGGACGGGCGGGGGCCCGGCCTTCACCCTGGACCTGCTGCTGCTGGAGGACGGCCCCGAGGGTGCCGGCCGGCCGGTGGCGGAGCTGTCCGGGATGGGCTTCACCCGGCTGCCGGACCGGCCGGTGGAGGTGGCCGCCGGGGCCGCGGAACCGGCCGCGTCCGCGCCGGTCGACGTGGAGGCGCTGACGGCGGCGCCGCCCGAGGAGCGGCGGGCCGCGCTGGTCACGCTGGTGCGGGCCACCGTCGCCGCGCTCCTCGCGGTGGACGACCCGGAGTACGTCGACACCCAGGCGAGCTTCCTGGAACTCGGCGTGGACTCGCTGACCGCGATCGTGCTCAGGACCCGGCTCCAGACGCGGCTGCGGGTCCCCCTGGTCTCGTCGGCGGTCTTCGACCACCCCTCGGTGGAGGAGCTCGCCGAGGTCCTGTCCCACCGGCTCGCGCCCGCGCCCGTGGTCGCGGCGTAGGCCCCCTGAGCAACAGCCAAACGACACGAGGGAACCCCATGGACAACCGTACGGAGGACCGGACCCTCGCCGCCCGCGCGGCGCTGCACGCCCGGAACCGGCCCGACCGGCCGGCGGTGATCTGCGAGGACCGCACGCTGACCTACGGGCAGCTGCACCGGGAGAGCAACCGCACGGCGCACGCGCTGCTGGACTCCGGTCTGGCGGCGGGCGCGCGGGTCGGCTACCTGGGCCGGGAATCGGAGCACTACTACGACCTGGCGCTGGGCTGCGCGAAGAGCGGCGCCGTGCTGGTGCCGGTGAACTCGCGGCTCACGGCCGGTGAGGTCGAGCATGTCCTGCGCGACTCGCAGGCCGAACTCCTCTTCGTGGAGAGACAGTTCAGGCAGGTGGTGGACAGGCTGCGGCCGTCGCTGCCGCGGCTGGTCCGGATCGTGGAGATGGACTCGGACCGCCATGTGGCGGGCGGGTTCCTCGACTGGAAGCGGGGGCGGCCGCAGACGGAGCCGGACCCGGCCGCCGCGGCCGGTTTCGACGACCCGGTCGCGCAGCTGTACACGAGCGGGACGACCGGCCTGCCCAAGGGGGTGGTGCTGGCGCAGCGGACCTTCTTCACCTTCATCGCCGACACCCGGGCGGCGGGGGTCGACTGGATCGACTGGCGGCCCGAGGACCGGGGGCTGAGCTGCTTCCCCGGTCTGCACACCTCGGGCTTCGGCTGGTTCATGCACTCCTTCAACGCCGGCGCCACCACGGTGATCATGCGTCAGTTCATCGCCGACGAGGCCACCCGGCTGATCGAGCACCACCGGATCACGACGCTGTGGGCGGCGCCCGCGATGCTGCGGATGATGCTGACCGAGCGGGGCACCACCCGCGAGACCTTCCGTTCGCTGCGCAAGGTGGTCTACAGCGGCTCCCCCATCGACCGCGAACTCCTGCTGACCTGCATCGACGTCCTGGGCTGCGAGCTGGCGCAGGGCTACTCCTCGGCGGAGGCGGGCAGTTTCGTCACCTGCCTGGCGCCGGAGGACCACACCCCGGACAGCCGGGTCCTCGCCTCGGCGGGCCGGGTCTGCCCCGGCAACGAGGTGCGGATCCTGGACGGGGAGGGCCGGCCGCTGCCGGCGGGCGAGGTGGGCCGGGTGGTCGTCAGGAGCCCGGCGCGCTTCCTCGGCTACTGGCAGCTGCCGGAGGTGACGGCACAGGCCCTGTCGGGCGCTTCGGGCGAGTGGCTGTCCATGGGCGACATGGGGCACCTCGACGCCGACGGCTACCTGTTCCTCGTCGACCGGGTCAACGACACCATCATCGTCGCAGGTCAGAACATCTATCCGACGGAGGTCGAGAATGCCCTGCGGGCCCACCCGGCGGTCGCCGAGGTCTCCGTGTACGGAGTCCCGCACCCCGACTGGGGGGAGGCCGTACGGGCCGCGGTGGTGCTGCGTCCGGGAGCCGAGGCCACCCCGCGCGAGTTCCTGCGGTTCATGAACGGGCGGATCGCCGGGTTCAAGATCCCGACGGGGTACGACATCGTGACCGCCCTGCCGCGCAACCCCACCGGGAAGGTGCTGCGGCGGGTGCTGCGCGAACGGCACACCCAGGCGGCCGCGTCGCCCGCCCCGGCCACGGCCGCGTAGAGCCCGATGGAGACCCTGGGCCCGCTGCCCGAGGTGCAGGGCGCGTCGCGGTGGCTGCACCCGGCCGACGCGGAACCGGACGCGGAGCTGCGGCTGTTCCTGCTGCACCACAGCGGGGGCGGCGCCTCCATGTACCGGGAGTGGCCCGCGCGGCTCCCGGGGTCGGTGTCCTGCCAGGCGGTGCAGCTGCCCGGCCGTCAGGAGCGGCGGCGCGAGGCCCCGTACACGCGGCTGGGCCCGCTGGTGGAGGCCCTCGCGCGGGTGGTCTCGGACGAGCTGGACGGGCGCGCGTACGCGGTGTTCGGGCACTCGATGGGGGCGCTGCTGGCCTACCGGCTGACGGTGGAGATGGAGCGGCGGGGCCTGCCGGCCCCGGCGCTGCTCGCCGTGTCGGGGTGGGCCCCCGAGGGGTTCTCGGCGCCGGCGGCGCTGTCCGCGGACCCCCTCGAAGCGCTGCGCCTGCTGGGCGGGCTGCCGGCGGCGGTCGAGGCGGACGCGGAGCTGCTGGCGGCGGCGGTCCGGGCGATGGGCGCCGACGGCGCGGTGTGCGCGCAGTTCTCGGACGACGGGGCGGCCGTGGGCGTCCCCGTCGTCGCGTACTCCGGGCGCGAGGATCCGCTCCTCGCGCCCGGTGCCATGCGGTCGTGGGCCGGGCGGACCGACGAGTTCCTGGGGTGCCGGACCTTCCCCGGGGACCACTTCTACCTGCGGACCCACGCCCGCGCCATCACGGCCGACCTGGCCCAGCTGCTGCCGCGGTACGCCGCGGGGCCCTGACCGGGCGGCGTCCCCGCAGAACCGGAGGTACACCGTCATGCTGCCCCGACCCAATGAACTCCTCGCGCGCTACGTCGCGTTGTGGAACGAGACCGACGCGCAGCGCCGGCGCGACATGGTGCACGCCCTGTACGCGCCCGACTGCACGTACGTCTTCTACCGCAAGGACCCGATCCGGGGGCACGCGGCGCTCCTGGAGCAACTGGCGTACACGCACCAGGTGTACGGCCCGATGGGGTACGAGTTCCGGTCCTCGAACAACGCGACCGGCCACCACGACGTCGTCCGGTTCAACTGGGTGATGGTCTCGGCGGCCTCGGGCGAGATGGAGATGTCCGGCCAGGACATCGTCGTGCTCGCCGAGGACGGGCGAATTCAAGCCGACTACCAGTTCCACGACAGGATGCCCTCGTCGTTCGTCTACAACGACGGTTACGAGGAGCACGGCGTCGCCGTCCGCGCGGCCCAGCCCCGGCGCACCGGTGTCGCGGGCCCCTGACGGGAGCCTCGGGCGCGGACGCACCGGCCCCGCGGCACCTCGGTGCCGCGGGGCCGGTCCCGTGGGGCGGGGCGGGTCAGAGAGCGGCGCCCGCCAGGGCGTTGGGGCAGTGCTGGCGCAGTACGAGCTCGGCGGTGGCCAGGGCCATCCGGGCGGGCCCGTCCACCCCGAGCACCTCGCCGTTGGCCAGGAGGCCGCCGATGACGAGCATCAGCGTGTCGGCCAGGGCGTCGGGGTCCTCGGCGCCGGCCTGGGCGCCCATGTCCCGCAGCCAGTTGCGCAGGCCCTTGAGGTGCAGCGTCGCCTCCTGGCGGCCCGGGTGCGCCGGGTCGCGGAACTCGCTGGAGGTGTTGTAGTAGATGCAGCCGTGGAAGTCCGGTTCCCTGACGCTGGCCTGGAAGAACTCCATCAGGGCCATGATCTGCCGGGCCGGGTCGCCGCTGTGGGGGGCCGTCACCTCTTCGGCCTGCTCCCACCACTGCGCGTCGCTCTCGCGCAGCCAGGCGGCGATGAGCTCGTCCTTGCTGGCGAACTCGCGGTAGAGCAGGCTCTTGCCCACTCCGGTCGCGTCGATCACCTGCTGCATGCCGACGGCCCGGACCCCCTGCTCACCGAAGAGTTTGGCCGAGGCCTCCAGAATCCGCCGCCTCGTACCTGGTGCCGGTGTACGCGCCATGTCTGAACTCCTTCCCCTCTCCCCCGCGGATCCCAGCATACGTTTGACAGCGGGGTTTGTGAGCGCTAGAAATGGACCGATCAGTCCCGGACTGATCGGTCCGTCATTCTTCACCATGTTGCGGCCCACACTGCTTCCGACGACACTCCGATCGGAGTCTGATCATGACCGAGGCATCACCGACCTCTCCCCCCATCGCACGGACGGCGTTACCGTCCGCCCCCGTGGTCAAGAGCCTGCCCCTGCTGCTCCTGGTCGTGTGCGCGGTGCAGTTCCTGGACGCGATGGACATCGCGAGCATGGGACCGGCCCTCCCCCTCGTCCAGGCGGACCTGGGCATGTCGACCTCCGCCCTCCAGTGGGTCGTCTCCGCCTACGCCCTCGGATTCGGCGGGTTCCTGCTGCTGGGCGGCCGGCTGGCCGACCTCTACAACCGCAAGAAGCTGCTGATCGGCTTCCTGGCCGTGTTCGTCCTGGCGAGCGTCCTCGGCGGCATCGCCGACAACGGAGTGCTCCTGGTCGTGGCCCGTCTCCTCAAGGGCGTCAGCGCCGGCATCACCGCACCCGCCGCCATGGCGATCCTGCTCGACGCCTTCCGTGACGAGCAGTCACGCAACCGCGCGCTCGGCACCTTCCTCGCCGTGGCCTCGGCCGGTTACTCGCTCGGCCTGATCCTCGGCGGCCTGATGGCGGGCGTCTCCTGGCGCCTGGTCCTGTTCGCCCCGGCCGTGGCCGGTGTCCTGGTCGCCCTGCTCGCCTCCTCCGTGGTACCCGCCCAGCAGGAGAAGGGCAAGAGCGGCAGCCTCGACATCCTCGGCGCCGTCACGGTGACGGCCGGCGCGGTGGCCCTCGTGTACGGGCTCAGCCGGGCCGCCAGCGATGGCTGGAGCGACGCGCAGACGATCGGCTCGCTCATCGCCGCCGCCGTGCTCTTCCCGCTGTTCGCCGTGGTCGAGAGCCGGCACCCGGCACCGCTGGTACCGCTCTCCGTCTTCCGCAAGGGCCAGCTGACCCGCGCCCTGGTCTCGATGCTCTTCTTCGGCGCCTACGTCTCCTTCCAGTTCGTGCTCACCCTCTACTACCAGGAGCAGCTGGGCTGGACCCCGCTGGAGGCCGGTCTCGCCTTCCTCCTCGGCGGCGTGCTGACCGCGGGCACCGCCCGCTACGGCGCGGCCCTGGTCACCAAGTACGGCGCCTGGCCGGTCGCCACCGGCGGCCTGGTCCTGCTGAGCATCGGCTACCTCGGCTGGGTCCTGCTCATGGGTCAGGTCGACCCGCTGGTCACGCTGTTCGCGCAGCAGCTCCTCGGCGGCCTCGGCTTCGCCGCGGTCTACCCGGCGCTGAACATCGCGGCCGTCGGCACCGCCGAGCCCGACGAGCAGGGCCTGGTCTCGGGCCTGTTCAACGCCGGCGCGCAGATCGGCAACGGCGTGGTCATCGCCGTCACCGCCACCGCGTTCTCGCTCTCCACCGGCGGGATCGCCCCGTACCGGGCGGGCCTGTGGACCGTCACGGTCATCACCCTCGCCGTCACCCTCGTGGCCCTGGCGGGCGCCGCCCGCTACCGCCGGAAGGCCGCGGCCTGACCGGAGGGCGTCGCCGCCGCGGCGGCGACGCCCTCCCCCCGATCGGCCGTGCAACACGTCTGGCGCACCCATTGGATCCCCCGCATCCGGCGCCGGACGTGTTGCACGGCCTTCGTCGCGTTCACCCCCCCCGGCGGGGCCTCCGGACGGAGGGCGGGGGGTCATTGGCTTCATTGACACGCTCCTACCTGACCAAGTACGGTCGGGACCGATCGGTCCACTAGGAATTCAGTACCGCTTGAGTACCGCTTCCGGCACCGAATCGATCACCCGGCGCCAGTGCACACGACACCGTTCTCTTTCCATCTCGCGGGGAGATGTTTGTGTTGCTGTTCTCAGTCCTAGGCTCCATAGAAATAATGAAACAGCGGGTCGCCGTGCGGCTCGGCGGCGCCATGCAGCAGACGCTCCTGGCGACCCTGCTCGCGGCCGGCGGATCGCTGGTCACCGTCGACTCCCTCATCCTCGAACTCTGGGGGACCACACCCCCCAACAAGGTCGAGAACGCCCTCCAGGCGCAGGTCAGCCGGGTGCGCAGAACCCTGGCCGCGGTGGAGCCGGACCGGGAGGGATCGCGGGTGGTGACGAGCACCTCCGGCTACATGTTCCTCTTCGACCGGTGGGAACTCGACGCCTACCTCTTCCTCGACACCGTGGACGCGATCCACGCGAGAACCGGCACGGACACCCTGTCCGAACACCGCCAGAACGTCGCCGATCTCCGCGCCGGACTCTCCCGCTGGCGGGGTCCCGTATTCGGCGGACTGGCCGGCGGACCGATCTGCCGGACGGCCTCCACGAGATATATGGAGGCCCGGAATTCGGCGCTCATTCTGCTCTACGATCTCGAACTGCGCACCGGCGGTCACGAACGGATCCTCCCGGAGCTGACCGAGCTCTACTCCCGCAACCCGAACCACGAACAGTTCTGCATGCTCCTCATGCGGGCCCTGTACCGCTGCGGCCGCCAGCTCGACGCCCTGACGGTCTACCGCCAGTGCCGCCACAACATGATCGAGTCACAGGGGATCGAGCCCTCCCCCGTACTGAGCCAGTACGAACGGGCGATCCTCACCCACGACCCGATGCTGCTCCAGAACGAGCCCTACTGGCCGGTGCCGGCCCTCGTCGCGAGCTAGGGAAGAGCCCCGACATGGGCGACGCCCTGCTGCTGGTCGCGCACGGCAGCCGCGATCCGCGCCACGCGGCCACGGTCCGCGCCCTCACCCGCCGGATCCGGTCGACGAGGCCCGGACTGCGCGTGAGCACGGCCTTCCTCGACTTCGACGCCCCCTCCGTACCGGAGGAGCTGGCGCGGGCGGCCCGCCACGGAGCCCCCCGGCTGGTGGTCCAGCCGCTGCTCCTGACCCGGGCCTTCCACGCGAAGACGGACCTGCCCGACGCCCTGCGCCGGGCACCGTCGTCCCTCACGGTGCGCCGGACCCCCGTCCTGGGACCGGATCCCCTGCTGATCGCCGCGCTCGAACGCCGGCTGTACGAGGCCGGGCTCGCCCCGGACGACCGCGCCACGACCGGCGTGGTCCTCGCGGCCGCGGGCAGCGGCGACCCCGAGGCGGCCGCCGCGCTCGCCGGGATCGCCCGGCGGTGGCAGCGCACCGGCGGCTGGCACTCCGTACGCCACGCCTGCGCCTCCCGCGGCCCCCGCACCGAGGACGCCGTACGGGCGCTGCGCGCCGGGGGCGCCCGGCGGATCGCGGTCGCCCCGTACGTCCTGGCGCCGGGACGGCTCCCGGACCGGATCGCGGAGGGCGCCCGCAGTGCCGGGGCGGACGTCCTGGGCGCGGTGCTCGGCGCCGCCCCGGAACTGGCCCGCCTCGTCCTGCTCCGCTACGACGCGGCCGTCCGCGTCCCGGCCCTGACGGGCTGACCGGGGCCGGTCCCGGTCCGCCCGGCCCCTCACGGGCGCAGGCCGCGCCGGCGCAGCATCCGGCGTTCCAGCGGGCCGAAGACCAGCAGGTCGACGACGACGCCGACCAGCAGGATCAGGACGATGGCGAGGAAGATCCGCGCCATGTCGGAGGTCTCGCGCCCCGACTCCAGCAACTGGCCCAGGCCCAGGCCCAGGTCGGGGGAGCTGGCGATGATCTCGGCGGCCATCAGGGAGCGCCAGGAGAAGGCCCAGCCCTGCTTGAGGCCGGCCAGGTAGCCGGGCAGGGCGGCGGGCATCACCACGTGCCGGGCGCCGCGCAGGCCCGTGGCGCCCAGGCTGCGGCCGGCCCGCAGGAACAGCGGCGGGATCTGGTCGATGCCGGAGACGAGACCGCCCGCGATGGAGGGGGTGGCGCCGAGCAGGATCACGGCGTACATCATCGAGTCGTCCAGGCCCAGCCACAGGACCGCCGGGGGGACCCAGGCGACCGAGGGCAGGGACTGCAGGCCCTGGAGGATCGGCCCGATCGCGGCGCGCACGAACTTCACGCGGGCGACGAGCAGGCCGAGCGGGGTGCCGATGGCCAGGGCCAGCAGGAAGCCCGACAGCCCGCGCCAGACACTGGTCCACACGACGTCGAGGAGGGTGCCCCGGAACCAGAGGTCGCTCAGGCTGTGCCAGACGGCGGAGGGCGGCGGGAGCATGTAGTCGTCGGTGATCCGGGCCCAGGTGAGCGCCTGCCACACCGTCAGCACCAGGGCGACGGCGACGGCGGGCGGCAGCACCTTGCCCGACAGCACCCGGCGCAGGGAGGTGCGGGCGCCCTGGTGGGTGTCGAGGGCGTCGAGTCCGGCCAGCTCGTTCGAGGCGGCGCGGAGCTCTCGGGACGGCCGGGTCCCCGCAGGCCCGAGGTCAGTGCCAGCCATGGCGGCGGATCTCCCCACGCAGGTGTTCGGTGATCTCGACGGAAAGCTCCGCGACGTCCGCGTCCTCGATGCGGCGCGGCTGCGGGATGTCCACGGTCCATTCCTTGGCGACCCGGCCGGGCCGGGAGGAGAGCAGGACCACGCGTTCGGCGAGGCGGACGGCCTCGCGGACGTTGTGCGTGACGAAGAGGACGGAGAGTCCCGTCTCGGCCCAGATGCGGGTGAGTTCGCCGTGCAGGACGTCGCGGGTGATGGCGTCGAGGGCCGCGAAGGGTTCGTCCATCAGCAGCAGGCGGCTGTCCTGGGCCAGGGCCCGGGCCAGGGCCACGCGCTGGCGCATGCCGCCGGACAGTTCGTGGACGCGCTTGCCGTAGGCGCCGCCGAGCCGGACCAGCTCCAGCAGCCGTTCGGCTTCGGGCCTGCGGTCGTTCTTGGCCACTCCGCGCAGGCGCAGGGCGAGTTCGATGTTCTTGCCCGCGGTGAGCCAGGGGAAGAGGGCGTGCTCCTGGAACATCAGGGCCGGACGGCCCTCGGTGGTGACGGCGCCGGCGGTCGGGGTGTCCAGTCCCGCGACCAGGTTGAGCAGGGTGGACTTGCCACACCCCGAGGCCCCCAGGATGGTGACGAACTCCCCGGGAGCGACATCGAGGCTGATGTCGTCCAGGACGGACTGCGGTCCGGCCGGGCCGGGGAAGGACTTCGAGACGTGCTCGATGCGGACGGCCCGGGCGAGGGCCGTGGTGTGCTCCGCGTTGATCAGGGCGGTCGCCATCGCGGTCACCTCCCTTGGTCGTCGGAGCCCGGACCCGGCGGGGTGACGGGGGGCCTGTGCAGGGAACCGAGGACCTCGTTCAGCGGCCCGAGGTCGTAGATGCCGGTCAGGTCGGGCCGCTCCAGCAGGCCCGCGGCTACGGCGTGGTCGGCCTGGGCCCGCAGGGTGGCGGCCAGCGGATCGTCGGTGACGACGATGCCCGGCCAGGCCCGGTCGATGACCTCGGGCTCCAGCTCCTTGCCGCTGAGCGTCTTCAGGGCGGCGTTGGCGGAGGCCTTGGCCTCGTCCCGGTGGGCGTTGATCCACTCGTTGGTCTTCACCGTGCCCCTGAGAACGGCCTCCACCACGTCCGGGTGCGCCTTGAGGAACTCCTGCGACACGACGACGTTCGTGATCACGAACTTCCCGTCGGGCCACAGGTCGCTCTCGTCGAGCAGGACGGTCGCACCCTCGGTGACCAGCTTGGACGCGGTCGGCTCGGGCACCCAGGCGCCGTCGACGGAACCGGACCGGTAGGCGTCGGGGGTGATGGCGTTGTTGGTGCGGACGACGGACACGTCGCCCTTGCCGCTGGCCGCGTCGACCTTCCAGCCGCGCGTGGCCGCCCAGTTGAGGAAGGCCACGTCCTGGGTGTTGCCGAGCTGCGGGGTGGCGATCCGCTTGCCCTTGAGGTCGTCGAGGGTCTTGATCCGCTCCGGGTTCACGACGAGTTTGACCCCGCCGGAGGCGGAGCCGGAGACGATCCGCAGGTTGCGGCCCTTTGACTTCACGTAGCCGTTGACGGCGGGCGAGGGGCCGATGAAGGCGATGTCGACGGAGCCGGCATTGAGGGCCTCGACCTCGGCCGGACCGGCGTTGAAGGTGGTGGTCTTCAGGGCGGTGCCGCCCAGTTCCCGCTGGATCAGCCCTTCCCGTACGCCGACCAGGGCGGTGGCGTGGGTCAGGTTCGGGAAGTAGCCGAGGGTCACGGAGCCCGTCGAGAGCTTCGCGCCCGCCCCGCCCGCGGGGGCCTGGGCGGCGGCGGGGACCTGGTCGGCCCGGGAGCCGTAGCCGCAGGAGGTGAGGGCGGCGAGCAGCAGGAGGAGGGCCGCGGCGGGGCGCGTACGGCGGGCGCGGCGGGCGCGGAACATGCTCAGAGGCTCCATTCGTGCTCCGTGAAGGCGTCGCCGGCCATGCCCGCGGTCAGGGTGGTGCCGTCGGCCGGGTCGATGAGGAGGAAGGAGCCGGTGCGGCGGGAGTCGGCGTAGGCGTCGAGCGCGAGGGGTTCGGCGGTGCGGACGACGACGCGGCCGATGTCGTTGGCGACCAGCTGCCCGGGGGCCGGGTGCTGGGAGAGGTCGTCGAGGGTCAGCCGGGAGGGGATCTCCTTGACGATCGCCTTGACCGTGCGGGTGGTGTGTTTGAGGAGGACGCGCTGGCCGACCGTGAGGGGCCGGTCGGCTACGTGGCAGACGGTCGCGGCGACGTCCCGCGTGGTGGTGGGGGCGAGGGCGGTGGGGGCGATCAGGTCGCCGCGCGAGATGTCGACGTCGTCCTTCAGCCGGAGCGTGACGGACTGCGGGGCCCAGGCGGTGTCCACGGGCCTGCCGAGGGCGTCGATGCCCTCGATGGTGCTGGTGCGGCCGGAGGGCAGGACGGTGACGGCCTCGCCGACGCGCAGGACGCCGGAGGCGATCTGGCCCGCGTAGCCCCGGTAGTCGGGGTGGGCGGCGGTCTGCGGGCGGATCACGTACTGGACGGGGAAGCGGGCGCGGGCGGCGGTGGACTCGTCGGTGACGGGGACGGTTTCGAGGTGTTCGAGGACGGTGGGGCCGCCGTACCAGGTCATGTGTGCGGAGGGCTCGACCACGTTGTCCCCGGCCAGGGCCGAGATCGGGATGGCGGTGACGTCGAGGATCCCCAGCTCGCGGGCGTACGCGGTGAACTCCTCGGCGATCTTCGCGAAGACGGTCTCCCGGTAGCCGACGAGGTCCATCTTGTTGACGGCGAGGACCACGTGCGGGACGCGCAGGAGGGCGGCGACGGCGGCGTGGCGGCGGGTCTGTTCGATGACGCCGTTGCGGGCGTCGACGAGGACCACGGCCAGGTCGGCGGTGGAGGCGCCGGTGACCATGTTGCGGGTGTACTGCACGTGCCCGGGGGTGTCGGCGAGGATGAACCGGCGCCGGGCGGTCGCGAAGTAGCGGTAGGCCACGTCGATGGTGATGCCCTGCTCGCGCTCGGCGCGCAGACCGTCGGTCAGCAGCGCCAGGTCCGGGGTGTCCTGGCCGCGCCGGGCGGAGGCGGCCTCGACGGCCTCCAGCTGGTCGGCCAGGACCGATTTGGAGTCGTGCAGCAGGCGGCCGACCAGGGTGGACTTGCCGTCGTCGACGGAACCGGCGGTCGCGAAGCGCAGCAGCGCGGGAACGTCCATGGTTAGAAGTACCCTTCGCGCTTGCGGTCTTCCATCGCGGCTTCGGAGAGCTTGTCGTCGGCGCGGGTGGCGCCCCGCTCGGTGAGGCGGGAGACGGCGATCTCGGCGATCACGGCGTCGAGCGTGGTCGCGTCGGAGTCGACGGCACCCGTGCAGGACATGTCGCCGACGGTGCGGTAGCGCACGAGGCGCTTCTCGACGGGTTCGGTGTCCTTGGGGCCGCCCCACTCGCCCGCGGTCAGCCACATGCCGTTGCGCTGGAAGACCTCGCGTTCGTGGGCGAAGTAGATCTCCGGGAGTTCGATGCCCTCGCGGTCGATGTACTGCCACACGTCGAGCTCGGTCCAGTTGGAGAGCGGGAAGACGCGGACGTGCTCGCCGGGGGCGTGGCGGCCGTTGTAGAGCTGCCACAGTTCGGGGCGCTGGCGGCGGGGGTCCCACTGGGAGAACTCGTCGCGCAGGGAGAAGACGCGTTCCTTGGCGCGGGCCTTCTCCTCGTCGCGGCGGCCGCCGCCGAAGACGGCGTCGAACCTCAGCTGCTGGATGGCCTCGGTGAGGGGGACGGTCTGCAGCGGGTTGCGGACGCCGTCGGGGCGTTCGCGGAGCTTGCCGGCGTCGATGTACTCCTGGACGGAGGCCACGTGCAGGCGCAGTCCGTGCTTCTCGACGGCGCGGTCGCGGTAGGCCAGGACCTCGGGGAAGTTGTGGCCGGTATCCACGTGCAGCAGGGTGAAGGGTACCGGCGCGGGCGCGAACGCCTTCAGCGCCAGGTGCAGCATGACGATCGAGTCCTTGCCGCCGGAGAACAGGATCACCGGCTTCTCGAACTCACCCGCCACCTCACGGAAGATGTGCACCGCCTCGGACTCCATCGAGTCCAGGTGGTGCAAGGTCCTGGCCGCCTTGCGCAGGGGAACGACGGTGGTCACACGAGACCCCTCTGGTCGAGCAGCGCGTAGAGCTCCGCTGCGGATTGGTGGACGGTCCGGTGGTGCGACTCGATGCGCAGGTCCGGTGCCTCCGGTGCCTCGTACGGGTCGTCGACCCCGGTCAGGCCGGAGATCTCGCCCGCGGCCTGCTTGGCGTACAGGCCCTTCACGTCCCGCTCGGAGCACACCTCGACCGGGGTGGCCACGTGCACCTCCAGGTACGGGGTGCCCGCGGCGGCGTGGCGCTTCGCGACGGCCTCGCGGCTGTCGGCGAAGGGGGCGATCACCGGGACGAGGGCCTTCACGCCGTTGCTGGCCAGGAGTTCGGCGACGAACCCGATCCGCTGCACGTTGGTGTGCCGGTCCTCGCGGCTGAAGCCCAGCCCGGCGGAGAGGAACTCGCGGATCTCGTCGCCGTCGAGGACCTCCACCCGGTGGCCCTCGGCGCGCAGCCGCTCGGCCAGCGCGTACGCGATCGTGGTCTTCCCGGCGCTGGGCAGCCCGGTCAGCCACACGGTGGCGCCCTGGTCGCTCACGCTCATCTGCTCGCTCTCCGTATGTCGGGTCATCAGCCGTGCAGTCCGCACTCGGTCTTGCCGCGTCCGGCCCACCGGCCGGCCCGCGCGTCCTCGCCCTCCGCCACCCGGCGGGTGCAGGGGGCGCAGCCGACGGAGGCGTAACCGTCCATCAGCAGCGGGTTGGTCAGCACCCCGTGCTCGGCCACGTACGCGTCCACGTCGTCCTGGGTCCAGCGGGCGATCGGGGAGACCTTGACCTTGCGGCGCTTCCCGTCCCAGCCGACGACCGGGGTGTCCGCCCGGGTCGGGGACTCGTCGCGGCGCAGGCCCGTCGCCCAGGCGTCGTACCCGGTCAGGCCCTCCTCCAGCGGCTTGACCTTCCGCAGGGCGCAGCACAGGTCCGGGTCCCGGTCGTGGAGCCCGGGGCCGTACTGCGCGTCCTGCTCGGCGACGCTCTGGCGCGGGGTCAGGGTGATGACGTTGACGTCCATCACCGCCTCCACCGCATCACGCGTACCGATCGTCTCGTCGAAGTGGTAGCCGGTGTCCAGGAACACCACGTCCACCCCCGGGAGCACCCGGGACGCGAGGTGCGCGACCACCGCGTCCTCCATCGAGGAGGTCACGCAGAATTTCCTCCCGAAGGTATCGGCGGCCCACCGCAGGATTTCCGGCGCGAGCGCATCCTCCAGTTCCCGGCCCGCCCGTTCGGCCAGCATTTCGAGATCGGTCATCCGGCGGCTCCTTTACTGGGGAAAGCGGCGCACGGGCAGGAATTCGCTCCGCCGAGATTAGCAATGCGGACACGTAAAGCACTGACGGTTCGCTGATCGCGGCCATTTTCGGCCCGAACGGCCAGAAGGAGCGACCATGGGCCTCTCACCTGGGATTTCGAGCATTTCTGGGGATTTGCGGGGCGCGGTCAGGGAGCGGTAAGGCGGCTATCAGCGGACCGCCAGCACCCCTGTGCCATAGTGGGCCGAAAATTGCGTCGAATCCCGTGCTGGCCGACGGGCCAGAAGGTGCGGATCCAGCGAACAAAGCCACCCACTGGCCGGTTTTAGTATTCTGGCCGACATCCCCGGAGAGGGCACGCGGAGAAATGAGACTGCAAGGACAAGGACTGCGGCGAGGAAGGCTGATGCGCCGCCTCGCGCTCTGTCTCTCGGCGGTGGGACTCACCGCCTCCATGCTCACCGGAGCGGAACCCGCCGCCGCCGGCACGCCGGTGACCTGGACTTCCACCTTCCAGGGCACCGACGGCGTCACCTACTCGGCGACCAACCACCTGGTACCGGCCTCCAACGGCCCCGGACGGCAGTGGATGCTCGTCTGGGCCGGCCCGGCCAAGCAGCCCGCGCCCGACTTCCTGACCGTCATCGACGCCACCCCGGGCTCCCCCACGTACGGCAAGGTCGCCAACACCGTCACCGTCGGCCCGAACAACGGCAACGAGCCGCACCACATGCAGTACGTGTGGCACAAGGGCGACCGGATCTACGCCGGCGGCATCATGAGCGACACCACCTTCGTCTTCGACGCGAAGGCGCTGCCCGCGCTGACCATCGCCGGGGTCAACTCCACCGTCGACACCCCCTGCGGGACCCTGCCCGACGCCTACCAGGTGCTGAGCGACGGCACCGCGTACGGCACGTACATGGGCGGCCCCAACGTGACCGGCCCCTGCACCTACACCAACGGCCAGGTGCGGGTCGGCAACGGCGCCGCCGGCTCCCCCGGTGAGATCGTACGGATCGGCCCGGACGGCAGGACCCTCGCCGAGATCCCGGCGGCCACCGAGGCCGGCGAGGACCCGGCCCAGTGCGGCAACGTCCCGGCGCTGCCCGCCGCGACCTGCGCGAACCCGCACGGGGTGGCCGTCCGCGAGGACCTGAACGTCATGGTGGCGAGCGACTTCGCCGAGGCCCGCAACTTCATGACGCCCGACTCGGTGCTGAAGGAGAACCTGGCCCGCCAGACCGTCCGCGTCTTCGACATCACCGACCGGAACAACCCGGCGCTGCGCTCGGTGTCCAAGGTCGCCGACGGACCGCGCGGGGCACAGGAACCCCGTGCCTTCTTCCGCGAGTCCCGGGTGGTCATGGAGACCGCGCTGACCAACCGGCCCGGCCACAAGGGCGCGTTCGTCTCCTCCATGGCCGGCGGGGCCGTCTTCTACACCCCGGACATCACCGCGCCCGCCCCGCAGTGGAAGGAGGTCTTCGACGACACCACCGCCTACCGCAGCTTCCAGCGCGACACGGGTGTCACCGGCAGCGGGGACAACGGCAGCTGGCTGGCCGTCAGCCCCGACGACCGGTTCCTCTTCCACACGGTGATGGGCCAGTCGGTGCCCTACGGCAAGCCCCTCGACCAGACCACCGGCATGATCTACGTCCTCGACATCCAGAAGCTCCTCGCCGCCGGCAACGGGGCCCAGTGCTCGGTCGACGAGCTGGCCGAGGCGAGCCGCGGCGGCCACGAGCGGGACTGCCCGGAGCTGGTCAGCACCGTGCCGATCCGCGACGTCAGCTCGGGCGGCCCGCACTGGGGCGCCATGGACAACTTCCGGCGGGGCGCGGACGGCGTCTACCGCGAGACGCAGAACGTCAGCCGGATCGCGGTCGCCAACTACTTCGTCGCCGGGTCCTTCGGCGGCGGCGGCGACCACCGCGTGTGCATGTTCGACCTCGACCGGCGCGGCCAGGTCTCCCTGGACCGCTCCTTCCGCGACGAGAACACCGGCAAGCCCTGCGTGGGCTTCAACCGGGCGTCCTGGCCGCACGGCGACACCGGCGACGCCCAGCCGCACGGCGTGCTGTTCGTGGTGAGCGACAGCGTCGTACGACGGTGAGCGCCGTCCTCGCGGCGGCGGTCGTCCTGACCGCCGCCCTGGCACTCGGCCTGGTGCTGCTCCTGCGCACCGGGCTGCTGCGCCGCCGCACCACCGCCTCGGCGTACTTCGCCGCGGCGGTGGCCTGCGCGGTCGCGGCCGGGCTGTGGTTCCCGGGCGGGCCCGCCGGACCCGGCGCCCCGGCGCGGCCGGTCGCCGGGGGTCCGCTGCTGGGCTCGCTCGGACTGGGCGCCCGGCAGGTCCCGGTGCTGGTGGTACCGAACCGGCCCGGGTACAACCTGGTGGCCGTCGGCGCCGACGGGGCCTCCGCGGGGACGGGCCGCGACCGGCTCGTCAAGGGCGAGCGGCGGCCCGGTTCCACCCTGACCTGGGTACCGGTCGAACTGCCCGCCGGACCCGCGCGGGTGTGGGTCTCCGCAGGCGGGGCCCTGGCGCCGCTGGCGGTGGACACGGGCCGGGCGGGCGGCGGGGGCCCGCGCGCCGACGTGCGGGGCGCCGACGGGCCGGAGTGCGCGAGCGCCGCCGCCGGAGCCGTCGTCGGCGGCAGCCCCGGGCCGCTGGCCGGCTGCCCGGCGGACCGGCTCACGGACGCGGACGCCGCCGCGCTGCGCGAGACCGTCGGCTTCCTCGCCGGGCGCGGGGCCCGCTCCCTGGCCCTCGCCGAGGACGGCTCCCCGCGCGGCCGGGCCGCCGCCGCCGAGGTGCGCGCCGCGGCCGCCCGCGCGGGCGTCTCCGTAGGACGGCCGGACTCGACCCGCCGGCCGCTGGTCGTCACCGCCGGCTGGGCGGGCGCGGAAGGCGCCGTACGCGACGTGGAGGCGGGCCGGACCACCGCCGAGGGCACCTACCTGGCGCCCTGGCTGTTCACCGCCCCGCTGCTGTCCCCCGGCGCGGGCCAGCTGGTCCCCCTGCGGTACGCGCCGAACGGCCCCGCCGCCGTCGAGTACCTGACGGCGCTCGGCGCCCGCCTCCCGGGCGAGCCGCCCACCGCCTCCGGGTACGAGGCCTGGCGCCTGGCGCGCGGCACCTCGGGCCCGGCGCCCGCCCGGCTGTACGCCACCGCCGTGCTCTACGTACCCGGCAGCGGCGGCTCCGGCGGCCACCACCACGAGGGGACGACGAGCTGGCTGCCCAGCGGAATGATCGTCCCGGTGGCGAACCTCGGCACGGCCTGACCCCCTCCCCCCTCCCCGTAGGAGCACGGACTCATGACGGAAACAGTCGCGCCGCCGGTCCGCACCGCGCGGACCGCCCGGCCCGCCGCCAAGCGCCCCGAGGGCCAGTGGGCGCTGGGCGAACGGGAACCGCTCAACGCCAACGAGGAGTTCAAGCAGGTCGAGGACCCGCTGCTGGTGCGCGAGCGCATCGAGCGGATCTACTCCCGCGAGGGCTTCGCCTCCATCGATCCCGACGACCTGCGCGGCCGGATGCGCTGGTGGGGGCTGTACACGCAGCGCAAGCCCGGCATCGACGGCGGCCGGACCGGCTCGCTGGCCCCGGAGGAGCTGGAGGACGAGCACTTCATGATGCGGGTGCGCAGCGACGGCGGCACCCTCGACGCCGACCAGCTGCGGGCGATCGCCGACGTCTCCGTGCGCTTCGCCCGCAACACCGCGGACGTCACCGACCGGCAGAACATCCAGCTGCACTGGGTGCGGATCGAGGACGTGCCCGCGATCTGGCGCAGGCTGGAGGAGGTCGGCCTGTCGACGACCGAGGCCTGCGGGGACTGCCCGCGCGTCATCGTCGGCAGTCCGGTGGCCGGGGTGGGCGCCGACGAGGTCCTCGACGCGACCCCGGCCGTACGGGAGATCGCCGCCCGCTACATCGGCGACCCGTCGCTGTCGAACCTGCCGCGCAAGTACAAGACGGCGGTGTCCTGGCTGCCGGACGTCCCGTACGAGATCAACGACCTGGCCTTCCTGGGCGCGGTCCACCCCGAGCACGGGCCGGGCTTCGGCATGTGGGTGGGCGGCGGCCTGTCGACCGTCCCGGTCCTGGCGCGGCACGTCGGGGTGTGGGTGCCCCTCGCCGAGGTCCCCGACGTGTGGGCGGCGGTGGCCCGCCTGTTCCGCGACTACGGCTACCGGCGGCTGCGCGGGCGGGCCCGCCTGAAGTTCCTGATCGCCGACTGGGGCGTGGAGAAGTTCCGCCGCGTCCTGGAGGAGGAGTACCTGGGCCGCCCCCTCCTCGACGGCCCGGCCCCCTCGCTCCCCCCGGCCCCGATCGACCACATCGGTGTACACCCGCAGAACGACGGCCTGTCGTACGTGGGCGCGGCGCCGGTCGCCGGCCGCCTGTCGGGGACGCGGCTGGGGGCACTGGCCGACCTGGCGGAGGCCCACGGCAGCGGGCGGGTACGCCTGACTCCGTACCAGAAACTGCTGGTCCTGGACGTGGCCGATCCGGAGCCCCTGATCACGGACCTGGCGGAGATCGGCCTCCAGGCCCGCCCCTCCCCCTGGCGGCGGAACACGATGGCCTGCACCGGGATCGAGTACTGCAAGCTGGCGATCGTGGAGACGAAGGAGCGGGCGGCGACGCTGGTCGCGGAGCTGGAGAAGCGGCTGGCGGGCGAGGACGTGGGCCTGACCGTCAACGTCAACGGCTGCCCCAACTCCTGCGCCCGTACGCAGGTCGCGGACATCGGCCTCAAGGGCCAGCTGGTCGCCGACGAGGACGGCCGGCAGGTCGAGGGCTTCCAGGTCCACCTGGGCGGCAGCCTGACCCTCGCGGCGGACCAGGAGGGCGGCTTCGGCAAGAAGCTCCGCGGCCTGAAGACGACGGCCGCGGACCTCCCGGACTACGTGGAACGCCTCACCCGCGCCTACCTGGCGGGGCGCACGGACGAGTCGGAACCCTTCGCGGCCTGGGTAGCCCGCTGCGACGAGTCCGCCCTGCAGTAACCCGCCCGCAAGCACATCCGGCGCCTGCCGGCCGCCCGCACCCCGCCCTCGACCGCCGACCGCCGACCGCCGACCGCCGACCGCCGACCGCCGACCGCACACGAGCACTCCAGCTACCGCCGGGGCGATGCGAGGGCTCGTCCTTCGGGCAGGTCGGCAAGGCCGGGGGCGGACAGGTGCAGGACTTCGTAGTGTTCGGTCGCGCTCTGGTCCGGGACGGAGGTGTCCTCCCACAGCACGAACCGCAGCAGTTGCCAGTGGTGGGGGTCCACGGCCAGTACTGCGGTGTGGACGCCGCTGTGGCAGGAGAGCTGCCGTAGTTGCTCGGCCTCCCGCTCGATGAGCCTCGACGTGCCCAGTCCGGTGCCGTCCAGGTCCGCGTCGTAGGGCAGGGGGGTCACGCGGCGCGAGGCGGCCCGGGGAAGCGCTGTGCGGGCGGGGCCGGCGTGGCAGGCGATGCCGGTCCAGTGGAGGGCGGCAGGGCGGCCGAAGTCCCGGATGATGTTCTGGAATCCGCCGCCGCCGACGAGGAAGTGGGCCATCGCGCCGGTGTCGTTCCAGAGGTAGAAGGGGGCGTACTGGTTGACCGGCGAGTTGTCGGTGCCGCGTTCGCGGATGAGGTACGCCTTGAGGCCCAGCCCCGCGCGGTCGTCGAGGACGTGGCCGCCTGCGGCGACCCGCTGGCGGATGATCTTCATGTCGTAGTCGGCGGGCAGGGTGATCTCGTACTGCTTGGCGTACACGAGAGGTGTTGCCTTCCTCAGTCTGTGGTCTGTGGTCTGTGGTTGGTGGTCGGTTGGCCGACGGGCCGGTGCGGTCTGCGTGGGACATGGGCTTCGGCAACCTGGAAGCAGGCAGGGCCGGTCGTCCCGCCGCCCCTCGCCGAGCGAACCGCGGGGTGCGTCACGCGCCGCTCGGTACGCCTGCGTTCGTGAGAATGTCGCGTGCCGGCAGCGCCGTGCTCTGGGCGGCGGTCAGACCGGAGGCCGCCAGGTGGGCGTCCACGATCCGAAGGCCGGCCGCATATCCGGCGAAGTCAGGCAGTCCGACGGGCTGGTGCCCCATGTGCCGTGCGGTGGCGTCGCCGTACACGTACGCGGGCAGGTTCTGCATCCCGGCCACATCGATCCCGGCCGCGACCTTCTCGTAGACGTCGTCCAGTTCCGGGCCGGACAGCGTCGTCGCCCAGGGCCCCATGGCCGGCGCACCCGCCAGTTCCCGCACGAACGCCTCCGCCAGCCCCTCGGCCACGACCTGCTCGCCGACCGTGACCGTCATCGGATTCCAGACCACATTGGCATAGCGCACGTTGTGGTGGAGCTCGTGCGCCGCGACGTAGCCGATCTTCGCCAGGCTGGTCTCGGTGGGCCACATCGTCAGCTGGATCGCCCCCGGGATGCCCCCCATACCGAGGTAGCCGGCGTTGCGAACCGTCAGCAGGTCGTCATCGGGGTCTCCGAGTACCAGGACGACATGCACGGTCTCGGCGGTCTTGACGCCGGGCACCGCACCGCTCAGTCGCTCCCACGCCGCGGCGAGACAGTCCGCGATCCGGCCCCACACGTCCGCGTCCCGCATCTGACCCAGGGCCGTCAGGTAGCGCGGGTCCTCACGGTCGATCCGGAAGCCGCTGCCCATCCGGTGCATCTGGACCACGTCGATGCCCACCGCGGACATCACGCCGTGCAGAGGGCTGAGCATGTCCCGTAGGGCCTCGGGCCGCTCCGTCAGCGGGCGCTGCAGGAGATCGAGCATGGCGGACGCCGTGTCATGAACAATGATCTTCATGACCTGGGACCGTAGGGCCTCACGTTACGGGAGGTTCAACCGTCAGGTTCTCCGCCCCGGTTCCTCCCGCACCACCACCTGACTCACCCGGTCGATCACGACCCGACGGACAGGGGACGGCTCCGCTCCGCGCAGCGGAAAGCGCCGGGCCGGGCCCTTGACGGGGACCCGGCCCGGGTGGGGGGTGAACAGGGGGGTCAGGAGGAAGGGGCGGCGGCCAGCTCCGCGGCAAGGGCTTCGCGGATGACGGCCGCACTGCGGTCCACGTCGTCCTCGGTGGTGCGCCAGTTGACGACCGAGATGCGCATCGCGGCCCGGCCCTCCCACACCGTGCCGCCGAACCAGCAGACGCCGCTCTCCTGGATCCGCGCGATCACGTTCCGGGTGACCCGGTCGTCGTCCCCGAAGCGGACCAACAGCTGGTTCAGGACGACGTCGTTGAGGAGCTCCACCCCCTCCACCCCCGCCAGGTGCCCCTCGAAGCGCCGCACGTGCGCACAGCAGCGTTCGACGAGGTCCGCGACCCCCGACCGGCCCAGGGAGCGCAGCGCGGCCCAGACCGGCAGGCTGCGGGCGCGCCGGGAGAAGTCGGGGACCCACTCGATCGCGTCGCGTTCCCCGTCGGTGCCGGGCGGGAGGTACCCGGCCCGCTCGTTGAGCATGGCGGCCCGGTGCGCCTCGGGGTGCGCGATGACCACGATCCCGCAGTCGTAGGGGACGTTGAGCCACTTGTGGGCGTCCAGCGCCCAGGAGTCGGCCCGCTCCACGCCCTCGACGAGGGGGCGCAGCCGCGGGCTGGCGGCGGCCCACAGGCCGAAGGCACCGTCGACGTGCACCCAGGCCCCGTACCGGTGCGCGATGTCGCAGACCTCGCCGACCGGGTCGATGGCGCCGGAGTTGACGTCGCCGATCTGCGCGCAGACGATGACGGGCCCGTCCAGGCCGGCCAGGGTGCGCTCCAGTTCGGCGGGGATCATGCGGCCCTTGTCGTCGACCGGCACGTTGCGGATGCGGGCGGTGCCGAAGCCGAGGTAGCGGGCGGCCAGGTCGATGGTCATGTGGTGCTGGGCGCCGGCGACGATGGCCACGTCGGGCGCGCCGCCCAGGCCCTCGCGCTCCACGTCCCAGCCGGCCTCGGCGAGGAGTTTGTGGCGGGCGGCGGCCAGGGAGGTCAGGTGGGCCATGGTGCAGCCGGTGGGGAAGCCGACGGAGGCGTGCGCGGGCAGGCCCAGGAGTTCCAGGACCCACTGCGCGGCGACGTCCTCGGCGACGGCGATGGCCGGTGAGAGGTTGTAGAGGCTGGCGGTCTGGTCGTAGGCGGCGACGAGCCAGTCGGTGGCGATGGCCACGGGGAGGGTGCCGCCGGTGACGTAGCCGAAGTAGCGGGGGCCGTTGGCGGTGGGGATGCCGCCCTCGGCGACGGCCCGGCCGATGAGTTCGATGGTGTCGGTCGCCGTGCCCGGCCCGGCGGGCAGCGGGCCACCGAACATTTTCAGCAATTGTTCGGAACCGGCAGTGGCACCGACCGGCCGATCGGCGAGACCCGCCAGATATTCGGTGGCCTGCTGATAGGCCAATGCGAGAGGCGCACTGTCTGCTGTGGTCATAGTACTAACCTAGGGCGCGGGCACTGACGTACGACTGACGAATTTGGCCGGAACAACCGGTTACCCCGACTCCGTGGACTTCACGGGCCGTTGGACTGTATTACTTTCTCCTGTGGCCCGGTCCGACCGGCGGGCCGCCCGTGCCGAGCCATGAGACATGAGGAGTCCCGATGTCCGACGAGCAGACACGCAAGGTTATCGACCAGTTCAACCAGGCATTCCAGCAGCACGACCCCAGCCTGCTGAAGGACCTCCTCGCCGAGAACTGCCGGCTGGAGAACTCCGGCCCGGCTCCCGACGGTTCCAAGCACGTCGGCTACGACGAATGTCTGCAGTTCTGGAGCGCCATCGCGGGCAACGAGGGAATGACCTTCGAGGTGGAGGAGGTCTGGACGGCCGGCGAGCGCGCGGTGTGCCGCTGGACGCTGCGCTGGGGCGGCGGTCCGCAGGACTTCGTGCGGGGCGTGAACGTGACCCGCCTCGAAGGCGGACTGATCGTCGAGAGCTTCGGCTACGTCAAGGGCTGATCCCCGGAAAACCCGAAAAGGAGGGGGCACGGGCCGCATGCGGCCCGTGCCCCCTCCTTTCGCGCTTCCGCGCTTTCGCGCGCCGTTCCCCGCCGGTGTCAGCCGAGCTGGGAGACGATCATCACGCAGTCCTCCAGCGCCTTCGTGGCGTGGCCCTTGCCGTGCGTGTCCTCGACCAGCTGGGTGTTGCCGGGCACGAAGGTGCGCCAGGTGCCGTCGCTGACACCGCACTCCATCCGGCCGCTGACCAGGGTCATGATCTGGCGGCGCGGCGCCGGGTGGAAGTCGCCGAACCATCCGGCCGGGATGTAGAGGTAGACGGCCTGCTTGGCCGGCACGCCCTCGGAGACGAAGAGCGACGGCGCGGGCGGGGCGAAATTCACCGCCGTCACCTCAAGCGTCTCGTCGATGAAATGCGATTCCCCGTTCTCGTCGGCGTACAGACGCGATACGGCAATCTTGGCGGTCTCGGCGCTCACGGGAACTCCCCTGGTACCAGATTCGTAGTGGCTCGATCGTCTTCGACTATCCCAGTCACCACTGATGGCCCCCTGACCGGTGCCCGTATTCCCTTCTCAGATATTCATCAGCACGCTGTCAGCCGTCCCGTGCCAAGCTGATGTCACAGAAAGGCCGAGGAGAGGTTCCCAAAGCGGCCTAATGGGGTCCGGAAACTCGCCGGACGGGCTCTGCCCACGCAGGTTCGAATCCTGCCCTCTCCGCTGGTGCTCATCCCAGGCACGCGCATCCCGATCCGGTACCAGGGGTGCGCGTGTCTTTGGCATGAGGGGCCCCGCACCCACCCGCAGCAGTGTGCGGGGCCCCGCGAGCGCCTCCCTTCGTCCCCGGACCCGCGGCACGCGGCGCGCGGTGCGGGCGCGGCCGGCCGGCACTCCGCCCACCGGCATCCCGCCCGCCCCGGGCCCTTCCGCCCGCGGGTCCCGTCGACGGATCCGCACCCACTTCCCCATCTCCGGCGCGACCCGAACAGGCGTCGTTTTCCGAGCGACCCCGAGAGACATGGAGACGCAGTTGCCCAGCACCGACAACCACACCGTGCCCACGATCCGCAGGACCGACGCCGCCGCGCTCGTGGAGGAGGTCTCCTCCTGGCTGACCGTGGACGCCGACGAGATCGACGCCAAGTTCCTGGGCGAGCGCTCGCGCGTCGTCGAGGCGGTCGGCGAGATGAACTCCGCCGCCGTCGCCGGCCCCGACCGGGCCGACGCCCACTACCACCAGCAGCTCCTTCTGTCGCGCATCTACCAGACGGTGATGCAGATACCGGACCAGCCGACGGCCGAGGGCTCGGTGCTGCTGCACGAGGTCACCCGGATGCTGGAGAACGCCACCCTGGCCGCCGAGGACGCCCACCTGGAGCCGGGTCTCCTGGAGTCGGCGCCCACCGAGCCCAAGCAGTTCCTGTCCTGGCTCAAGCAGCTGGTGCGCAAGCACCGCGCCTTCAAGCACCCCTACTACACCGACTTCATCAACCGCGAGGCGCAGCGCGAGGACCTGCGCACCTACGTCATCCAGGAGTCGCTGATCGACGGCCGCTTCGACGACTTCCTCGCGATGATGCAGATCGGTACGGCCGGCGCCAGCAAGATGGAGATCGCCGGGAACTACTGGGACGAGATGGGCAACGGCGATCCCGAGGCCGTGCACACCCACCTCTTCAACAAGATCTACGAGGTGTTCGACGTCCGCACCGAGGACCTCGAAGCCGCCATGACCACCACCGACCTGCACTCCGGCAACCTCGCGGTGCTGCTGTGCCGGTACCGCCACCTCTACCCGGAGGCGGTCGGCTTCCTCGGCATGACCGAGTGGCTGGCCCCCGACCGGTTCCGCAACGTCGTCCGGGCCTGGGAGCGCCTGGGCCTGCCCGAGGTCGGCATCACCTACCACCGGCTGCACATCACCATCGACTCGCAGCACGCGGCGGGCTGGTTCCACAACGTGGTCATCCCGAGCGCCGACACCGCGTACATGCGCCGCGGCATCGCCCGGGGCGCCCTGTGGCGGGCCAACTCCTCGGCCCGGCACCTCGACGAGCGCCTGGACCTGGCCCGGCCCGGCACGGACCGGGCCGCCGCCGCCGAGCGCACGCCCGTCGCCGCGGGCTGAGCCGTGCCGACGGGTGCGCACGGGCTGCGCGAGCACGGCTTCGCGCCGGTCGTCCTGCCGCCGGTCCCGGCGGCGGTCACGGCGGGCTTCCGCGACCACCCGTACCGCACGCTGCGGCTGCGGATGTCCTGGACGGCGGACGACGACTGGCTCTTCCAGTACGTCCCGCCGTCCGGGGCGCCCGCGCCGGGCGGTCCGGTACGCGACCTCGCGGACCGGCGCCTGGCGGCGGGACTCGGCTCCCTCCTGCGGGGCACGCTCAGCGGTCCGTGGCTGGACGTCCACGCCGACTGGCTGATCGCCCTGCACCGCATCCGGACGGTCGCCCCGGCGGGGACGACGGTCCGGTTGGCCCCACCCGAACCCCCCTCACCGGACTGCGAATTCACCCTCCTGGCCCTCCTGGGCCGGGAGGGCGAGGGCAGCCTGCGCTCCCGCCTCCACGGCCCGGCCGGGTCCTCGGAGACGGCGCTGCGTCCCGGCCAGGGTCTCCTCCTCGACCGCCGCACCGTCATCGACGACCTCCACGACCTGCTGGCCGGCCCCGGCGGCCCGGTGACCCAGGACCTCCTGACCGCCCACCTCTCCCCGGCCTCCGGCCCGCCGGCCTCGGCCCTGCGCATCCGCCCGATGCTGGTCCGCGGCCCGACCGGCACCCTCCTCCACACCCGCCCGGCCCTGCGCTGACCGACACCCGACCCCCTCCCGCCACCCGGCGGGAGGGGGTCACCCCTTCTCACCCAGCGCGTTCCGCAACCAGTCCAACGGGCCCTGCCCCAGCAGTTCGTCGGCGAGCCGCCGCCCGGTCTCCGTCGTCAGCCGTCCCCGGCTGTTGTCGACCCACCGCTGCGCGGCCGCGTACCCCTGCGCGCGGTACTCGATGCCCTGGAGCATGCACTCCAGCTTGTCGGCGTCCCGCGCACAGACCGCCTCCGGCGAATCCCCGGCCTCGTACTCGGCGACCAGCTCCCGGATCGCCGAGGCCAGCACGTCGGGCATGCCGGCGGTCTGATCGGCCGTCACGGCCTTCGGGTCGCCCGCCGGCGCGTACTTCTTCCCGAGGTGGTTCACGTCCCCGGTCCGGGTCTCCTGCGTGTCGTGCCACACCGCGAGGAACGCGGCCCGCGCGGGATCGGCGCCCTCCAGCTTCGCGATGACCGAGGCGATCAGCGAGGCCCGCCACGAGTGCTCGGCAACGCTCTCGGGCTGCTTGACCCCGGCCATCCACCAGCCCGTACGGGCCGTGTTCTTCAGCGTCCCCGCCTCGTAGAGGAACCGTGCCACCGCGGACAGGTCGTCAGCCACGTCTGTTCTCCTTCTCACGCCTCGGCGAGGCGGAATGCGTACCGGATCCCCTCCAGCTCCCGACGCGCTCGCGTCGAGGGCCTGGTGACATCCAACAGCACCGGAAGTCGATCGCGGAGGGCGCGTACGGGCGTGGACGTCGTCCGGAGAAGGCCGGGCCGCGCCGCGAGCAGCGCCCACAAGGTGTGCACATTCAGGTCGAAGAATCCGCGCTCCGGAGCCAAGCTCGCCACGAGGTGCTGGAACAACTTATGGCCGTGCCACGCCGGGGCGGAAGAATCGGCGATGAAGTCGTCCGACAGTTGAAGGTGCGTCGACTCGCCGACCCAATAAGCCCAGTAGCTCAGGTTCGCGCTTTCACCCGCGTCGTTGTCCTCCAGGGTGGAGGTGATGAAGTGGCTCATGCGGTCTCGGTCCCCCCGGCGGGCGGCGACGGCGGCCACTGAGCGGGCGTTCAACCACTGGGTGAGCCAATTGTCGGGCCGCTGTGCCTTCTGCTGCTGTGCGAGCCAGTCAAAGGTGTCCGCCGCGTCGTCGTATCCGGCCAGGTAGAGGGCTTGGCGGCGCAATAGGAACTCGCCCGCACGTGCTTCCTCAGCTGTGTGCCGTATGCGGCGGAAGAACCGGTGCCGGTCGTCCGCGGAGAGTTCCGGCCCGGTGGGCACCGGACCACGGCGTGGGCGAGCCAAGCCTTGGACGCTGCGCATCGATTCGGGTGTCACGCCGTTCAAGGGCCAGGTCAGCACCTCAACCAGGTCGCGCTGCATGACCCACACACCCAAGGGGTTCTCGTACGCAGGCCCGTCGTCGTGGAGGGCGCTCGCCAGGACTACATCGGCCTCCAGAGCCTTGTCCAGGGCGATGAGCAGCGGCGGGCTGACGCCCATCCGCATGAGGCGGTGCCGGTGGATGAGCATCTGGCCGACGGCCAGCGAGGTCAACGGACGCCTCCCGGATTCCCAACCGGCAATCGTGTCCATGGACACGCAGAAAGCCTCAGCGAACGACTCTTGCGTGTGGTCGAGCTGCTCCCGGATGACTCGGAAGACATAGCCGGACACTATGCCACCGCGACGGCGCTGCTGACTTCCCTGACTGCTGGTACGGGTGGATTTCTGCGTGCCGGTCATGACCGCTCCTCTGCCTGCAACCAGGGCCAAATTACCCGTACCGCAGGTCACTTCGAGCGATATGACGCCATATCTACGCTCGTCTCACCACTCGCTGACGACAGCAGGGAGCACCGCCATGGACCCAGGCGAGACGCAGACGATCGAGCACCTCATCCGGCGGGCGATCGTGCCCTACTCGGAGCGGCCGGACGCCGAGGCCGTCGCGTGCCTCATCGACGGTCTGATCACCCACGGGCAGGCGCTCCACGCCCAGGTGACCGCGATCCCCGGCACCCGGCGGACGGAGCGCACCGCAGCGGCCCTGGCCGAGTGGTCGTACTTCGTCGACGCCGGCCCGACGGGGCGGGGCGACCACGCGAACTGGAACCACGCCCGCGCCCTGGCCCGGATCCTGCGGAACCTCCACTCCACCCGCGCCGAACAGTCGAGCAGGACCCGGTGACCGAGCGGCTGCGTCAGGTTCTCTACGTGCTCATCCTGCTCGGCGCACTCGCCGTCATCGTCGTCGGCAGCCACTGACCAGCACCTTCCCGCACACGACAGAGGGAGACGCACCATGACCAGCCCTCACCCGACCCCACCGCCGTGCGGCACGCGGCCCGGCAGCCCCGTACCGCCCGCCGTGACAGTCGAACCTTCCCGGCCGAACGCGCGGGCGCTCCTCAGTGACGCCGACTTCAACGCCGTGCTGGCGACGGTCCTCGACAACAATCGGGGAATGGACATCACGACGGCGAGCCGGATCGTCGTCGAGGCACTGAAGTTCACGGCCGCCGCCGCCCGGTTCCCCACGGTGCGCATCGCCCCGTCGCGCGAGGTCGACGAGGGCTGGCACGCACTCATCCTGCACACCCACCTGTACGCCTCGCTGTGCCACCGGCTCGGCCGGTTCGTGCACCACTTCCCCGAGCGGCCCGACCCGTCCCGCTTCGACGGCGACGTCCTCACGCACACCATCGCGCTGATCGAACAGGCGGGGTACACGGCCGATGCCGAGTTGTGGACGGGGCCCGACCGGTCCCTGGTCACCGTGGCGGCGAACTGCAACCACACCCCCGTGCCCGGCGGCTGCGGACCGATCAACCCCGGCGGCTGCGCCACGCACGGTGGGGGTGACGGCGGGGAATAGGCTGCCCCGGCAACAGCTACGGAAGGGTGGTCCATGGACGCGGACGAGGCGCGAGAGCTGGAGATGACACTGCGGCAGCTTCGGATCCCCGGGATCGTGGCGCCGGAGGATCCGCAAGACCCGCACGGTGCCTGGCGGGTCTATGACGAGGCCGACCCCGGCACACGACGGGACATCACCGCCGACGTGCTCGTGGCCGTCGCCGCCGCGCGGCGTCGGCAGGGCCCCACCCGCGGGTTCGTCATCCCCCGGGCGGGCTAGACCCTCCGACCCGCTCCGGCCGACACCTCGCGTCGGCCGGAGCTTCGATCAGACCGCGCAGCCTTCCCCCGCGGCCCAGCCGGATCATTCGGTGTCGAGGCCGTCGATCAGGCGGTTGAGGAAGCGGGTGAAGGTGGCTTCCGGTGTGAGGGGGCGGCCCGGGGCGGTCAGGACTTCCGCGAGTTCGGGGTGGTGGCCGTCCGCGGCGACAGCGGCGAGGTAGCGGGCTTCGGCCGCGAGCCGGTCGGGGGAGCGCAAGGCCGCGGCCCCCGCGATCTCGTGGGTGACGTGCCCGGCCACGAAGGCGGTGAGCTGCGCGAAGACCTCCAGTTTCGCCGCGCCGTCCAGCCCGCTGGGCCGCAGGGCGGCGAGTGCGCGTTCCAGGAAGGCCAGGGTGTTGGGGCCGGGGGTGCGGCGGCCGGCCAGGGCGGCGGGCAGCCAGGGGTGTCGCAGCATGTGGGCGCGCTGGAGGTGGGCGATGGCCTTCAGCTCCGCGCGCCAGTCCCCGCCGGGCGTGTGCTCGGCCGGCAGTTCGCCGGTGACGTGGTCGACCATCAGTTCCAGCAGCGTCTCCTTGTCGGGGGCGTAGCTGTACAGCGACATGGCGCCGGCTCCGACCTCCGCGGCGACCCTCCGGATGGTGACCGCTTCGAGTCCCTCCGCGTCGGCCAGGGCGACGGCCGCCGCCGTGATCGCCTCCCGGCTGTAGGCGGGCTTGCGGCCCCTGCGGGGCCGGGTGGAACCCAGCCAGAGCTGCTCCGGGTCGACGCCCGGGGCGCCGGCCTCTCCTGTACGGGGCATGTTCCGCGTTCCCTTCATGATCCACATGAGCTATTCTCGTACATCGTACGGATAAAGAGGAGGGGAACGATGGCAGCACGCACGCACGGTCCTGCGACGACGTCGACCTGGGCACCGCCTTCCGGCAAGCCGCCGCTGGCCTCACGGATCATGAGGGCGACCTGGCGCGGCCTCCCGGCCAAGCGGTACGACGTCGGGTGGGAGCCGGGGCTGCGGGTGCCGGCCGCCGACGGCGGCCCGCTGATGACGGACCACTACTTCCCCCGCGCCGAGGGCGACTTCCCCACCCTCCTGGTGCGCTCTCCGTACGGAAGGGGCCTGCCGTGGTCCCCCATGTACGGCGTGCTCTTCGCAGAACAGGGCTTTCACGTGGTGCTGCAGAGCTGCCGCGGCACCGGCGGTTCCGGCGGCGGGTTCGACCTGTGGCGCAACGAGGCCGCCGACGGCCGGGCCACGGTGTCCTGGCTGCGCGAGCAGCCCTGGTTCGACGGCTCCCTGGGGACCGTCGGCCCCAGCTACCTGGGCTACGTGCAGTGGGCCCTCGCCGCGGACCCGCCGCCGGAGCTGAAGGCGATGGTGGTGCAGGTGGGCCTGCACGACCCCCACGCCCTGTTCCACGCGCACGGTGCGCTCAACCTGGAGACCGCCCTCGCCGTCGGCACGGGCATGACCTACCAGCACCGGGGCATGGCAGCGTTCGTGAAGGCGACCCTGCGCCTGCAGCGGCGTCTGGGCGAAGCCACCACCGCGCAGCCGCTGCGCGGGGCGCACGTCGCGGCCCTCGGGGGCGAAGTGCCCTGGCTGGACGAGGTGATGACGCACCCGGACGCCGAGGACGTGTACTGGAACGGCGCGTCCCTGGGCGAGGTAGCGGAGCGGCACCGCGTGCCCACGAGCCTGATCACCGGATGGCATGACGCGCTGGCCGACCAGACCTTCGAGCAGTACGACCGGCTGCGTCGGGCCGGGTGCGAGACCTCCGTGCTCGTCGGCCCCTGGACCCACACGTCCGCACTCCAGCAGGGGTGGCCCGAGGTGTTCGCCGAGAGCCTCGCCTGGCTGCGCGCGCACCTGTACGGCGACCCCTCAGGTCTCCGTCCCACGAGGGTGCGCGTGCACGTCGGCGGCGCGGACGTCGGCGGCGCGGACGAGTGGCGGGACATGGAGGACTGGCCGCCGGCCGCGGTCGTCGGCCCGTGGTTCGCCACCGCGCGCAAGGACCTCACCCGGCAGGCTCCCGCGGATCGCGCCCCCCTGGCGTCGTTCCGCTACGACCCGGGCGACCCCACGCCCTCCCTCGGCGGCCCGCTGCTCTCCCGTACGGCCGGTTCCCGCGACAACCGCACCCTGGAGGCCCGGGACGACGTACTGACGTTCACCGGTCCTCCGCTGACCGAGCCCCTGGACGTCCTCGGCCCGGTCTCCGCGCGGTTGAGCGTCTCCACGGACACCGGTCACGCCGACGTCTTCACCCGCCTGTGCGACGTGGACCCACAGGGCCGCTCCGTCAACGTCTGCGACGGGCTGGGCCGGCTGAGGACGGACGGGCAGGAGGCCTCGGACGTCACCGTGCCGATGAGCCAGACGGCCCACCGCTTCGCCGTCGGTCACCGCGTGCGCTGGCAGATCAGCGGGGGCGCCCATCCGCGCTTCGCCCGCAACCCCGGCAACGGCGAGTCGCCGGTGGACGCCACCGCCTTCGCACCGGTGCGCATCACGCTCCACGCGGGCTCGGCGCTGATGCTCGCGGCGCCCGCCGACGGTGCCGGGCCCGACACCGCGGCGAACGGCTGACGGGCCGGACCCGGCGGCCGGCCGCTCAGACCTCCCCCGCCCCGCGCAGCAGTTCGTCCAGGCGGGTGAGGTCGGCGTCGCAGAGGCGGGCCGCGTCCAGGTCGTCGGGGGCGGCGGCGCAGGCCTGGAAGCGGTCCACGACCAGGAGGCCCTGGGTTTCGATCTCCTCGGGGGTCGGCATCTCGGGGTTCCTCCTCAGACCGCGTTGCAGGCGCGGAAGACGTGGACCAGCGCGGGCAGGCTGGCCCGGTGCTGGAAGGCGATGTACTCCGGCAGGACGGCGGAGGGCGCCCACTTCTGCTTGTACTCCAGCTGCGTGCGCGCCGGGTAGATGTGCGCGCCGTGCTCCCAGAGGTGCTCCATGAACCAGTGGAACCCGAGGCTGTGGCCCGGGAACTGCGGGGCCGTCAGGGAGGTGAAGGGCGTGAAGCCGAAGTGCAGCCAGCGGGTGCCCTCGGCGGTGAACACGTCGACGGCCGCCTTGTTGAGGGCCTCCATCACCCCGGGCGGGGAGTCGGGCTGCCGGCGGCTCAGGTCGTGCATCCAGCCCGGCTGGGGTCCGTACACCGGGGCGTAGGAGACGTAGCCGATCAGTTCGCCGTCGCGGACGGCGGCGAAGAGCCGGCGCAGGTGCTGGTAGCGGCCGCCGGTCTGGCCGACGAGGAACTCCAGCGGTTTGACGCCCTCGCCCTTGGTGGAGAGCCAGGCGGTGTCGAGGGCCGCGATCCGGTCCGCGTAGTCGTCGTAGGCGACCTCCTTGATCTCCAGGCCGCTGCGCAGCGCGCGCGAGATCTTGTTGCGCAGCTGCATGAACTTCGTGCCGGCCAGGGTGAAGGTCTCCAGGTCGACGGCGTACGAGGCGCCCATCTGGTTCACGGTGAAGCCCTGGTCGACGTAGACGTCGGCGTCCGCGCCCTGGAGCTGTACGGAGACGATCTCGCGCCCCTGCTCCGCGGCGAAGGCGGTGAATCCCGCGAGCAGGCGGGCGCGGGGGCCGGCCGGTCCGGCGGGTTCGAAGGGGGCGAAGGGGCCGCCGAACTGGACCAGGTAGCGGCCCACCGGCCGGTAGACGATCACCCCGGGCACGTCCGGCGACCGGAAGTAGCTGTTCCCGTCACTGAAGGCGAAATACGCGCTGGGATTTCCCGCGTCCGCGTACCGCCGGATGGCGTCGAGCGCGACATCCGTCTCCAGAATTGCTGCGGTCATTTCAGATCCATTCTCCCGCCGACACTTCCCCACGGCACTGCCCCACTTATGGCACGGGCGGCACCGCACCACAAGCCCACCCCACCCCCACGGTCAGTCGCACGTCAGCGGCGGGTCAGGAGAAAACGCAGGTCAGATGAGTGTCAGGCCTCAGTCAGACACTCAGTGAAACGATGCTTTCCGAATATTGGCTTTCGGATCGAAGGGATCACAGGAATACCTTTCCCCGGTCCGCAAGAGAATTCCCAGAGAGCCCGAGGTGAGCACGGCGATGCGTTCCCTGACGACAGCGCGCGGGATCTGCGAGCAATTCCACGCAGGTCTTCTCGACGCACTCGAAGACCTGCCGCTCGGCACCCGGGAGGGCGAGGACAGCCCGGTCCTGGAGCTGTACCGCAAGCACGGCGGCCCCGGGCTGCTGGTCCCGGCCGCGTACGGCGGCGCGGCGGCCGGCCCGCTGGAGGCGGTCCGGGTGCAGCGGGCGCTCGCCGCCGCCTCGCCCTCCCTGGGCGTGGCCACGGTGATGCACCACTTCACCGTCGCGATGCTGTTCCGGCTGGCGGAGGCCACCGGCCGGCTCACCCCGGCCCAGCTGGATCTTTTGTCGTCGGTGGCCCCGGACGGGCTGCTGCTGGCCTCCGGCTGGGCCGAGGGGCGCACCGACCAGAACATCCTGGCCCCCTCGGTGGTCGCGGAGCGGATCCCCGGGGGCGGCTACCGGGTCAACGGCTCGAAGAAGCCGTGCAGCCTCTCCGGTTCGATGGACGTGCTGACGGCCAGCGTCCAGGTGACGCATGACGACGGACGGTCCGGGCTGGCCCTGATGCTGATCCCGGCCTCCTCCCCCGGCATCACGACCCGCCCGTTCTGGGCCACCCCGGTGCTCGCCGCCTCGCAGAGCCACGAGGTGCGGCTGACCGACGTGGTGGTGCCCGAGGAACTGGTCATCCACAGCACCCCCGAGGACGCCGACCGGCTCGACGACCTCCAGACCGCCGGGTTCACCTGGTTCGAGCTGCTGGCCACCTCCTCCTACGTGGGCGCCGCGTCCGCGCTGGTCGCGCAGGTGCTGGCCGGGAAGCGCGGGACGCCCGCGGAGCGCGCGCAGCTGGCGGTCCGGCTGGACGCGGCGGTCTCCCTGGTGGAGGGCGCGGCCCGCTCCCTGGAGGACGGCACCGAGGGCGACGAGGCGGTGGCCGCGGTGCTCACCGCGCGCTACGCGACGCAGGACCTGCTCGCCCAGACCGTCGACCAGGCCGTGGAGATGCTCGGCGGCATGGCCTACATCCGCTCCGGCGACGTGGCCTACCTGGCCTCCGCCGTCCGCGCCCTGGCCTTCCACCCGCCGTCGCGCGCGAGCGTCGCCGCGGAACTGGCCGAGTACTTCGCCGGCGGCCCGCTGCGGCTGTCCTGACCCGCGCCACCGGTACACCGCCGCCCTGTCGGAAGGACACCCCTGATGGACATCAAGAACCCGGTCGAGTCACCGGTCACCTTCAACCTGCACCGCGCCGAGTACCTGGTCGCCTTCGCCGTGACGATCGGTTTCATCCTGTGGCACTTCACGGACATCAACTGGTTCGCGGCGATCGGCCTGTTCCTCTACATCGACCTGCTCGGCTACATCCCCGGCGCCATCGCCTACCGGCGCAGCGCCGACGGGCGGATCCCCAAGGCCTACTACGTCCTCTACAACACGATGCACAGCCTGCTCAGCGTGGCCGCCGTGGGCCTGCTGTGGATGTGGCTGATCGGCCCCGAATGGGCGCTGCTGGCCCTGCCGTTCCACGTCTTCGGTGACCGGGGCGTCTTCGGCAACTTCCTCAAGCCCTTCGGCCTGCCCTTCGAGCCCGAGACCACCCCGCTGGTCGACCAGGTGACGGCCATGCTCAAGCGGCGCGGCGCCACCGACGGCCCGGTCCCGCTGCCCTACGAGGAGCACCCGGCGACCCGTGCCGCCACCGGCTCCGCCCCGGCCGTCGGGGTGACCCGGTGAGCCGCTACCCGGCCTGGCTCACCGACCGGTCGGCCGCCGCCCCCGCCGAGGGGTACGAGGACCCCGAGGCGGCCCGCCTGGCGCTGCGCCGGCTCGCGTCCGGCGTGACCGTGCTGACGGTCAGCCGCGACGGCGTCCGGCACGGGACCACCGCCAGCGCCGTGGTCACCCTCTCCCGGGACCCGCTGGTGCTGGGCGCCTGCCTGCGGCCGACCTCCACCTTCGCCTCCATGGTCCGCCGGGCGGGCCGGTTCTCGGTGAACGTGCTCGGCTCGGCGCAGGACGACGTGGCCCGCCGCTTCGCCAACCCCGGACGGCCCCTCGGCGACGCCCAGTTCGAGGGCTTCGACTGGACCACCGACCCGCTCACCGGCGCCCCGCTGCTGGGCGGCAGCCTCGCCCACATGGCCTGCCGGGTGCTGGGCTGGCACCAGGTCGGCGACCACGACATGCTCCTCGCCGAGGTCACGGGCGGCAGCCACACCGTCGACTCCCCGATGCTCAGCTTCGCCGGCCGGATGCACAGCGCGTGCGTCACACCGGCCGCCTCCGTGTCCGTACCCGCTTCCCCCAGTGAGGTTGTGTCATGACCAGCGTTCCGCAGATCCCCGTCGAGGCCGACTGGGACCGCGCGCCCAACCTGCTCGACGGGGCGCAGGAGATGACCCTGACCGCCGACGAGTGCGACCTGGGGTACTGGCTGTCGGCCGTCGCCCAGGGCACCCTGCGCGGGCGGGCCGAGGCCGGCCACGACGCCGGGACCCCCGCCCACATGCGCGAGGACGGGCCGCTGCGCCAGGCCCTCGTCCTGGAGCTGGGCAACCGCTCGCTGGCCGAGACCCGCGCGGTCGAGGTGCTCTCGCACTACGTGATCGGCGCGCCCGGCGTCGTCGAGCAGGAGTTCTTCGCCACCCAGGTGATCGACGAGGCCCGGCACGCGATGATCTTCCGCAAGCACCTCACCGACCTGGGCGTGCCGCAGGCCGGGCTGCTGGACTTCATCAAGGAGCAGGGCGCCGACTACACGAAGCGGGTGCTGAACCCGATCGCCGAGTTCGCCACCTCCGTGGTGCGCGACGAGGGCGACTTCATCGGCGCCGTCGCGGTGTTCACCATCGTCATCGAGGGCGTGCTGGCCCCCGCCGCCGAGCTGAGCGAACGCAAGTGGACCCTGCTGGACCCGGCCGCCGCCGAGATCGCGCGCGGGGCCTCCATCGACGAGATCCGCCACCTCACGGTCGGCAGCTCCATCGTCCGCGAGCACCTGGCCCGCAACCCCTCGTACCGGCCGCGGCTGATCGAACTGATCCGCCGCGGGCGGCGGCTGTGGGACGAGCTTCCGTCGGAGGAGTTCGTGCTGGAGCGCGAGGAGCTCTTCCAGCAGGGCATGTTCGCGCACGCGGAACTCCTCGACGGCTACGAGGTGTTCCCCGGCTGCAAGCTGCTGGAGACCACCCCCAAGCAGCGCTACGACCTCGCCGAGCAGTGGACCGACGACATGGCCGAGGTACGGCTGCCGTACATGGGCATCCCCGAGGCCGTCGACATCATCCGCAACCACCCGAGGTGATCCGGTGACCTCGACGATCCCCGCGAGAGGCACCCGCGAGGCCGACGCCGCGCCGGCGCTGCGCCGGACCCTGACCACCCCCCGGATCGTGTTCCTCGTGGTCGCCGCCGCGGCCCCGATGTCCGGGGTGGTGGGCTCGGTCCCCCTCGCCTACGCGATCGGCAACGGGGCGGGGGTGCCCGCCACCTTCGCCCTGGCCGGGCTGATCCTGCTGTGCTTCTCCGTCGGCTACGCGGCGATGAGCCGGCACGTGGTCGGCGCGGGCGGCTTCTACACGTACATCGGTCAGGGTCTGGGCCGGCCGCTCGCCGTCGCCGGCGGGCTGACGGCCGTCGTCGCCTACACGGCGGCGGTCGCGGGCGTCGCCGGGGCCTTCGGGTACTTCGCCGAACTGGTCTCCACCGCCCACCACCTGCCGCTCCCCTGGCCGGTGTGGACGGGCGCGGCGCTCGCGCTGACGGCGGTCATGGGCTACCGGCGGATCGACCTCAGCGCCCGGCTGCTGGCGGTGCTGATGGTCGCCGAGGTGGCCGTGCTGGGACTGCTCGCGCTGGCCATCGGGGTGCGGCACGGTGCGGACACCCTGCCCGCGGCCTCCTTCCGCCCCGACACCGTCTTCTCCCCGGGCCTCGGGGTGGCGCTGATGTTCGCCCTGATCTCCTACGTGGGCTTCGAGGCGGCGGCGCTCTACGGCGAGGAGAGCCGCGACCCCCGGCGCAGCGTGCCCGTGGCCACCTACACCTCCGTCGTCCTCATCACCGTCTTCTTCGCGGTGATCAGCTGGGCGGCGGTCGGGGCGGTCGGCGCCGACCGGGTCACGGACCGGGCCGGGCGGGAACTGGGCGACCTGTTCTTCCACCTCTCCGACGACTACCTCGGCACCTTCGCCACGGGCGTGATGCAGGTGCTGCTCTGCACCAGCCTCTTCGGTGCCCTGCTCGGCCTGCACACCGCCGCGAACCGCTACCTGTTCGTCCTGGGCCGCGAGCGGGTCCTGCCGGCCTCCCTGGCCCGGATCCACCCGCGGCACGCGTCCCCGTACCGGGCGAGCGTGGTGCTGTCGGTGGCCACGGCCGTGGTCTGCGCCCTGTTCGCGCTCGCCGGGGCGCACCCGTACACGAACCTGGCCACCACCATGCTGGCGCTCGGCACGGTCGGGATCGTCGGCCTGCAGGCGGCCGTGGCGGTGGCGGTACTGGTCTTCTTCCGCCGGCACCCCGACGCCCACTGGTGGCGCACCCGGCTGGCCCCGGCCCTGGCCCTCCTCGGGCTGGTGGGCGCGCTGGTGCTGCTGCTGGACAACTTCCCCCTGGTCACCGGCACCACCTCCGCCTGGGTCAACCGGATCCCCTGGCTGATGGTCGGGGCCGCGCTCGGCGGGCTCGGCTACGCCGGATGGCTGCGGGCCCGAGCGCCGCAGCGCTACCGCGCCCTGGCCACCGCCGCGCACGACACCGCCGACATCCCCTAACCGAGGAGCCGTCATGCACGACCCGCACCGCCTGCTCCAGGACGAGGCCCACACCGCCCTGGCCCGACGCGGACACCACCTGGACCGGGCCGCCCTGAGCGACCTGACCGAACGGCGCGCCCGGCTCATCTCCGAACGGGACAAGCTGCGGGCCGAGCAGAACCGCTCCGCGCGCAGCGGCGTCCGCCCCGACGAGGCCGCCCGGGCCCGGATCCAGGAGGCCAAGGAACGCCTGCGGTCGGTGTCGGAGGAGCTCCGGGAGGCGGAGGAGGAGCTCGGCGCGCTGCTGCTGGCCGTGCCCAACCTGCCGCACGCGGACGTCCCCGACGGGACCGAGCAGGATCCGCCGGTGGTGCGCCGGGTCTGGGGCGAGGTGCCGGGCTTCGGGTTCACGCCGCGCGACCACGTGGACATCGGCACCCGCCTCGGGATCCTGGACCAGGTGCGGGCGGCAAGGCTGTCGGGCTCGCGCTTCGCGGTGACCCGGGGCGCGGGGGCCCGGCTGGAGCGGGCACTGGCCGCGTTCCTGCTGGACCTGCACACCACCGAGCACGGGTACACCGAGCACGGGGTGCCGCACCTGGTGACCCGGGAGACGATGACCGGCACCGGGCAGCTCCCGAAGTTCGAGGACGACCTGTTCCTGACGACCGCCGCCGACCGGGACCTGCTGCTGATCCCGACGGCGGAGGTGCCGCTGGTCAACCTGTACCGCGGGGAGACCCTCCAGGACGGCGGACTGCCGCTGGCGCTGACCGCGTTCACCCCCTGCTACCGGGCGGAGGCCGGCTCGTACGGGCGCGACACCCGGGGGCTGGTGCGGCTGCACCAGTTCGAGAAGGTGGAGCTGGTGCGGATCTGCCGGCCCGAGCGGGCCGGCGCGGAGCTGGAGCTGCTGACCGGGCACGCGGAGACGGCCCTGCAGCGGCTGGGGCTGGCCCACCGGGTGGTGGAACTGCGCGCCGGGGACCTCGGGTTCGCCGCCCGGCGCACGTACGACATCGAGGTGTGGCTGCCGGGCCAGGGCACGTACCGGGAGATCTCCTCCTGCTCCGACTGCGGGGACTTCCAGGGCCGCCGGGCCGGCATCAAGGTCCAGGGCCGGGACGGCCGCAAGGAGTTCGCCGCGACCCTCAACGGTTCGGCACTGCCGGTCGGCCGTACCCTCGTCGCGATCCTGGAGCAGTACCAGCGCGCGGACGGCTCAGTGACCGTGCCGCCCGCGCTGGTCCCGTACACGGGCTTCTCGGCGATCGCCGCGGACGGCACCCCGGTGGTCAGCCCTTCGTGAGTCCGGCCAGGGCCCGCGCCCGTTCCCGTACGGGGTCACGGGCGCGGTCCGGCCACGGCAGGACCGTGACCGGTGGGAGTTCCCGTGAGACGAAGGCCGTCATGGCCCAGGGGGTGTCCTGCTGGGTGGGCTGGAGCGCGGTGTGGCCGTGCCAGGGCAGGGTGCCGTGGCCGGTGATGCCGCGCAGGGAGACGGCGCCATCGGGGCCGAAGGCCAGGTCGACCTCGCGGGCGCCGTCGGTCAGGCCCCGGCCGGTGGCCTTCACGGCGGCCTCCAGCAGGGTCCAGGCGTGGAAGAAGGTCTCGGGGCTCACGCCCGCCGGAACGCCCGGGTAGACGAAGGTGAGCACGTCGAGGCTGGTGGTGGACGGGCGGACCAGCTCCACGTCCACCCCGATCGGCCCGGTCTCGGTGGCGCCGAGCAGCAGCAGCCCGTCGGAACGGGACCAGCTGACGTGGGTGCCGGGCTGGTCGGGCAGGTAGGGCTTGCCGGCCGGGTCGTAGTGGATGCGCAGGTCCCGCGCGGCGAGGCCCAGGCGGTCGGCGAGCAGGCGGCGGACGGTGAGCCGGGCGCGGAAGAAGCGGTGGGCGGCCCTCGCGTGGACGAATTCGGCGCCGCGCCGCAGTTCCTCCTCGGTGAGGCCCTCGGGATAGTGCGCGCTGATGTCGGTGGGGACGACCTGGTCGAGGTCGACCAGCCATGCGTCCATCATGCTCCTTTCTCGGACACAGGCCTTTCGTGGCCGCGTCCCGGCGCGGGACGCGGCCCCTGGGGGCGCCTACAGGCCGAACACCCGCGTGCGGGAGCGCGCGGGGTCGCCGGGCCGGACGTGCAGCAGCCCGGCGGCCGGGAACATGACGGCCGCGGCGACCGTGCGTTCGGCGCGGATGTCACCCCGGTCCGGGACGCGCACGGGCGGGCGGGACAGCAGCGCGAAGTGGTCCTCCGCCGAGGCGTCGGCGGGCAGGGCGGCCAGGCCCTCGTGGGCGGCGCGGAGCCGGCGCAGCGAGGAGTTGCGGGCGAAGACGTTCAGTTCGTCGGCCGGGGCGAAGTCCGGGTGGAGGAAGTGGTTGGTGTGGGCCAGGTCCCCGGGGGCGGCCTCGGTGACGCGCAGGTCGCCGTCGAGGTGTTCGACGTACAGGGCCCGTTCGGCGTCGCAGAGCATCAGGGAGCGGGAGCTGGCCAGGGGCAGGTCGGCGAGGATCTTCAGGGCCTGGTCGGTGTTCCCGGCGGTGTCCAGGAGGTGGCGGATGGCCAGGTACGGGGGTACTCCGGGGCGCCAGGTGCCGCCGAGGACCAGGTTCAGGCCGACGGCGAGGCCGTCGCTGTTGAGGCCGAGGTAGCCGAGGAGCCCGGCGAAGCTGAGGACCAGGGAGCGCCGGCCGGTGCCGGCGCGGGCGGTCTCCAGGACGCTGATGTGGGTGTCGAGGTCGCCGCTGAGGTCGACGGTCTGGGCGAGGACCGGCGGGCCGGCCGGGCCGGTGCGGGCGTAGGTGGTGCAGTCGCCGCCGGAGCGGACCTTGGAGTAGCCCATGGCCTCGCGGCGGATCTGGAGCAGCCAGGCCTCGTCCGCGCTGATCCGGGCCCCGTCGGCGAGGCCGGCCACCTCCTCGGCGAGGTCGGGCAGGGCCGCCTCGACCACGGCCCGGTGGGCGGCGATGAGGGGCCGCAGGCCGGCCATGGTCGGGGGGCGGTCGGTGAGGTGGGCCAGGCGGGCGAGCCCGTCGTCGAGGAAGGCCCGCAGCGGCCCGGCGAGGGCCGCGCCGTGGGCGCGGCCCATCTCGTACGGGGTGCCCGCCGCCCGTATGCGGGTGATGCCGGGGCGGGCGGTCCCACCGGTCCCGCTCATGCCGGTACGGCCTTCTTCGGGCCGCGCGCGAGGAGCGCCCGGACGGCGGGCCATTCGGCGCGCAGCACGCTGTAGAAGACGGCGTCGCGGCGGCGGCCCCCGGGCATGTAGTTGAAGCTGCGCAGGACCCCTTCCTCGGTGGCGCCGATGTTGGCGAGGCCGCGGCGGGCCTGGACGTTGAGGACGTCGGTCTTGAACTCTGCGCGTTCGGCGCCGAGGACCTCGAAGGCGTGCTCCAGGAGCAGGGCCTTGGCCCAGTGGTTGACGCCCCGGCCGCGGAAGTCGCGGCCGAGCCAGGACCAGCCGACCTCCAGGCGGCGGTCGGCCTCGGCCAGGTTGCCGAAGCTCATGCTGCCCGCGATGCGGCCGCTGTCCTTGTCGGTGATGGTGTAGACGAAGCGGCGGCCGGCGGCGTGGTCGGAGAGGTTGGTGTCGAAGAAGGCCTCGAAGTCGGCGTCGGTGTCGACGGCGGCGACGAAGTAGCGCCAGATGTCGGGGTCCATGGCGACGGCCCGGACGCCCTCGCGGTCGGCCTCGGTGATCGGGGTGAGCCGGACCCGGTCGTTCTCCAGGACGGCGGCGGCGTACTCGCTCCAGCTCATGGTTCAGGCTCCGGTGGTGGCGTGGTGGCGGGTGAGGGCGTCGGTGACGTCGCGCAGGGTCCGCATGTCGGCGAGGTCGTGCTCGGTGAAGTGGGCGAGGTCGACGCCGGTCTCCTCGCAGACCTCCGTGAGGAAGAGGACCTTGTTGAGGGAGGTCAGCCCGTAGGCGGCGACCATGTCGGCCGCGGGGTCGATGGCGTGGGGCTCGACCTCGGGGATCAGTACGAGGGAGAGCTGTTCGCGGGCGGCCGTTTCGATCTCGGACGGGTTCTCAGGCATGGATTCCGGCCTCCTGGGTGTGCAGCGGGGAGTGGTAGGCGGCCCGGATGTCGGGGCGCTTGGGCTTGTACTGGGAGGTCAGCAGGCCGTTGCCGATGCTGAACGGCGGGTCGGCGACCACGACCCGGCTGATCCGCTCGTCGGGGGTGGTGGCGGCGTTGGTCGCGGCGAGCCGGGCCGCGATGGCGCGGGCGTCCGCGGGCCGGGCGGCCGGGGAGACCACGGCGACGAGTTCGGTCTGGGTGGGGCTGAAGACCACGCACTCGGCGATCGCGGGGTCGGCGCGCATCAGTTCCTCGATGGGCCGTACGACGACCTTCTTGCCGTTGTCGAGGACGATGACGTCGTCGGCGCGGCCGTGGACGAAGAGGAAGCCGTCCTCGTCGAGGTGGCCGAGGTCGCCGGTGCGGACGGTGCCGTCGGGTGAGAAGACCTTCTCGGAGTCGCCGGGGCGGGCGTACTCGTAGTGGTTGTTGACGGGGTGGGTGCTGCGGACGCTGATGACCCCGTCCTCGCCGATCAGCACCTCCTTGCCGCGGAGTGGTTTGCCGACGCTGCCCTCGCGGTGGGCGCCGGGGTGGTTCTTGGTGACGATGCAGGTCTCGTTGAGCCCGTAGCCCTCGTAGATCGGCAGTCCGGCCCCGGTGAAGAAGCGCAGGACGTCGGGGGAGGCGGGCGCGGATCCGGTCCACAGGTAGCGGATGCGGTCGCCGAACAGGGCGCGGGCCACGTCGGGCAGGGTGCGGCCGGCGGAGCGGCGCAGCCTTCCCTCGATGGTGCGGCGGGCGGACTCGTAGAAGGCGGGGACGCCCATGACCACGGTGGGGCGGACCCGGCGCAGGGTCGCGAAGGCGGCCTCGTAGGTGGTGATGGTGACGTCGTGGCCGTGCAGCAGCGCGGAGTACACCCAGTAGCGCTGCTGGAGGAGGGAGAGCGGCAGGAAGACGAAGAGGTGGTCGTCCGGGGTGTGTTCGAAGATCTCCTGGACGGCGGTGAGGGCGCTGTCGATGCTGCCGGCGGTCGCGCCGAGGCCCTTGGGGACGCCGGTGCTGCCGGAGGTGAACTTGATGGTGGTGACGTCCCGGGCGCCCCAGGTGACGGGGGGCAGCGGGGCGTCGGCGGAGCCGGTGGGCTCGGTCAGGTCCCGGATCCGGTCGGTGGTGAGGGTGTCGGGGACGTCGGTGGGCTGGTCGGTGCAGAGCAGGTGCAGCCCGTAGCGGTCCATGAGGGCGGTGGACGGGGTGAACTTGCCCGGCTCCAGGCCCGCGGTCTGCGCGCCGAGGCGCAGTGCGGCCAGGTCGAGGAGCACCCACTCCAGGCTGTTGGCGGCGAGGATGCCGATGCGGTCGCCCGGGCCGATGCCGTAGGTGTCCCGCAGGTGGTGGGCGAGGCGGCCGGCGCGGTCGTGGAGCTCGCGCAGGGGCATGGTCCGTGTTCCGTCCAGGCGGGCGACGGAGATGTTCCCGCCGCCCGGCGCCCGGCTGACGATCCGCCGGATCGTTTCGGGGACGGCGTCGCCCCCGGGTGCTTCCGGCAGCGCCGGGCCCGCCGTGGCCGCCCGCGCCGGGGCGGCGGTCCGCGCGGCGGTCATCGGGTCACCCCCGGCATGAGTACGGCGGCCATCGCGCGGACGGTCTCCAGCTCCGAGAACTGGTCGAGGGTGAGGGTGACGCCGAAGCGCTTGCGGGCGGCGGTGAGGATCCGGGCGGCCGCGATGGAGTCGCCGCCGAGGGAGGCGAGGGTGTCGAGGGCTCCGACGTCGGGGCGGCGCAGGACGGTGGACCAGATGTCGCAGAGGATCTTCTCGGCCTGGGTGGCGGGGGCGCTGCCGCCGGTGGGCGGGGCGTCGGCGGGGGCCTGCGCGCCGAGTTCGGCCAGCCGGGTGCGGTCCACCTTGCCGTTGCGGGTCAGCGGCAGCTCGTCGTGCCACAGGACGGCCGCGGGGAGCATGTAGTCCGGCAGCTCGGAGCGCAGGGCCCCGCGCAGGTCGTTCAGGTGCGGGCGGTGCTCGCCGGCGGGCACCAGGTGGGCGACGAGGCGGTTGCCCTGGGCGGCGACGACGGCGCGGGTGACCTCGGCGAGGGCGGCGAGGCGGGTCTCGACCTCCCCGGCCTCGATCCGATAGCCGTTGATCTTGATCTGGAAGTCGCTGCGGCCCAGGATCTGGATGTCGCCGTCGGGCAGGTACCGGCCGAGGTCGCCGGTGCGGTAGAGGCGTTCGCCGCGGACGGGGTCCTCGTGGAACCGCTCGGCGGTGCGTTCCTCGTCGCGCCAGTAGCCGCGCGCCAGGCCGGTGCCGGCGGCGACGATCTCGCCGGTGACCCAGTCGGGGGCGTCGAGGCCGTGGCGGTCCAGGACGTAGGCGCGGTTGTTGGCGTTGGGGCGTCCGTAGGGGATGGACTCGCTGCCGTCCTCCTCCTCGCCGACGGGGTGCAGGATGTTCCAGATGGTGGTCTCGGTGGGGCCGCCGAGGGAGACCACCTCCAGCTCCGGCATCATCGCCCGCAACTGCGCGGGCAGGGCGGGCGGGAGCCGGTCGCCGCTCATCATGACCAGGCGCAGGGCGGGCGGTACGGCGCCGTCGGCGCGGGCCTGGCCGTGCAGCAGGCCGACGATGGCGGGGACGGAGTTCCACACGCTGACGTCGTGCAGGCGGCACAGGTCGAGCCAGTGGGCGGGGTCGACGGCCTTGTCGCGGTCGGGCATGACGAGGGCCGCGCCGGCCGCGAGGGCGCCGAAGACGTCCCAGACGGACAGGTCGAAGTTGAAGGCGCTGATGGCCATGAACCGGTCCTCGGGGGTGATCCCGAAGCGGGTCTGGCAGTCGGCGACGACGTTGGCGACGTTGCGGTGGGTCACCATGACGCCCTTGGGGGCGCCGGTGGTGCCGGAGGTGTAGAGGACGTACGCGAGGTCGTCCGGGTGGGATCCGGGGAGCCGGTCGGGGACCTCGGCGCGGCCGGAGCAGGGCTGGGTGAGGTCGAAGCAGGCGATGGCGGCGGAGTCGGGCCGGCCGGTGTTGGTCAGGACGCAGCGGACCTCTCCGTCGGCCAGCATGTAGTCCTGGCGGGCGGCGGGCAGGTCGGCGTCGACGGGCAGGTAGGCGGCGCCGGCGAGGACGGTGGCGAGGATGCCGACGATCTGCTCGGGCCCGCGCCGCATGACGAGGCCGACGAGTTCGCCGCGGCCGACGCCCTGTCCGCGCAGCCAGGTCGCGGCGGTCGCGGCCCGGTGCAGGAGTTCGCCGTAGGTCACGGTGCGGTCGGAGGTCAGGACGGCGGGGGCGGCGGGGGTGCGGGCGGCCTGGGCGACGATGGCGTCGCCGAGCATCTCGTCGGGCAGGACCACGGCGGTGTCGTTGGCCTCGTCGCGGCGGGCCCGCTGGGCGGGCGGCAGCAGGTCGAAGTGGTGGAGGTGCCAGGCGCTCTCGTCGACGAGGGTGGCGAGGAGGGTTCCGTAGCCGTGCGCGAGGTCGTCGAGGAGGCCCTCGCAGAAGAGTTCGTCGATGCCGTCGAGCTGGACGACGAGCTCGCCGTGCCGTTCCATCGCGAAGGCGTTGAGCCACACCTGCGGGGTCTGGCTGACGGAGAAGACCTCCTCGCCGAAGAGTTCCAGGGCGGAGCCGTCGACCTCGCTGCTGACGTGTCCGATGGCGCTGTTGAAGGTGAAGGGCATCCGGGCGCCGGCCACCCCGCCGCGGCGGCGGGCCAGTTCCTTGAGGACCTCGATGCCGGAGAAGTGCCGGTGGTCGATGTCGGTGTGCAGGCGCGTCTGGAGGGCCTTGGCGCGTTCCGCGAAGGGCAGGGAGCGGTCGACCTCGGCCTCGACGAGGAGGGTGTCGGAGAACTGGCCGATGGCCTCGAAGACCCGGGGGTGCACGGGCGGCCGGTGGGCGACGGTGGTGGTGAGGGTGAACCGCTCCCCCGCGCCCCAGGTGGCCAGGGTCTCCGCGTACGCGGCGAGCAGCAGCGCGGAGGGGGTCAGTCCGGCGGCGGCGGCCCGGTCCTTGAGGGCGCTCCACTCCTCGCGGCCCAGACGGACCGTGCGCTGGGTGAACCGGGTGCCGGTCAGGGCGGCCGGGCTGGTGCGCAGCGGCAGGTCGGGGTGGGGGGCGAGGTCGTCGCAGCGCTCCATCCAGTACTCGCGCGAGCGGCGGGCGGGGGCGCGGTCGCGGGCGGCTTCGAGGGCGGCGACGTAGTCCTCGTAGGGGAGTTCCTCGTGGACGTCGGCGGCGGGGCTCTGGTAGGCGTGCCACCAGGCGCGGAAGAACAGGAACATGCTGATCCCGTCCATCACGAGCCCGTCGTGGCCGACGTGCAGCACCATCCGGTCGTCGTCGAGGATGGTGGCGTCGACGGTGAGCAGGGGTGCCTGGTCGGCGGGGAGCACCTGGTGGGAGCGCATCTCGCGGAGTTCGGCGCGGATCAGTTCCTGCTGGCGGGGGCTGTGTGCGCGCAGGTCGAGGACGCCGATCCGCGGGGCGTGGTCGCCGTACTCGGTGACCTGGCGTTCGTCGGAGAGGAAGCGCGAGCGCAGGGCGCTGTGCGCGGCCACGACGGTGTCGAGGGAGGCCTGGAGGCGGTCGAGGTCCCAGTCTCCCTCGATCTCGTGGAAGACGTGGCTGGCGACGTCGCCGATCTCGAAGACGCCGCTGCGGCCGAGGTAGTAACTGCGCTGGAGCGGGGTGAGGGGGAAGCCGGGGCCGTGTTCGGCCTCGCGGGCGAGGTGGGCGACGAGCTCGGGCTTGGCGGCCTTGAGGCGGGCGATGAACTCGGGGTCCATGCGCTCGCGGTTGCCCTGGAGGCGCAGGTCGCCGTCGGTGAGGGTGACCGACAGTCCGCGCCGGGCTATCTCGCGCAGCATGTGGCGGGCGTTCATCGGGCGTCCTCCGGGGTCAGGGCGGCGACGGCGGAGGGCTCGGCGCGCTCGGCGATGACGGCGGCGAGTTCCGCGAGGGTGCCGCCGTGCAGGAGTTCGTCCATGGAGAGGTCGACGTCGAGGGCGTCGAGGATCTGGTACTGGACGGTGACGGCCTGGAGGGAGCCGGCCGCGAGCTGGGTGAGGGTGCGGTGGGCGATCTGCTCGTCGTCGCCGAGGCGCAGGACGGTGCGGGCGATCCCGGTGAGCCAGGGGGTGAGGGCCGGCTCGGCGGGCGGGGCGGGCGCGGCGGCCTGGAAGAAGACGGCGTCGGCGAGGGTGACGGCGCTGCCGGGGGCGAGGAGTTCGACGCTACGGGGCCAGGTGCGCGGGGCGTCAATGCCGAGGGCGGCGGCGAGCCGGTCGGCGAAGCGGGGCATGACGGGGGCGGCGGCGTGCGCGAGCAGCCGGGCGGCGGCCAGTTCGAGGGCGACGGCGGTGCGGTTCTCGGATTCCCAGCCGGGGGTGTCGGTGAGGAGGCCTTCGGCGCGGGCGAAGCGGACGGTGTCGCGGACGATGCCGTCGAGTTCGGCGGCGGCCTGGTTGAGGGAGAAGGAGTCGTTCTGCAGGGCTCCGGTGACGGCGGCGAGGCGGGTGCCGAGCCGGGCGAGGAAGGCGGAGTGTTCGGCGGTCCAGTTGCCGGCGTCGGGGGCGCGGCCGCCGTGGTGCTTGGCGACGCGGGCGCCGAGGTCGTTCAGCCACTGCTGCCAGGTGCCGATGAGGGTGTCGTCGAGGGTGGCCTCGTAGGCGGCGCGCCGGAAGTCGGTGCGGGTGCCCTCGGGGCGGGTGGAGGCGAGGAAGTAGCGGACGGAGTCGACGGTGTCGGGGGTGAGGATCTCCTTGCCCCAGATGGCGTGGCGGCGGCTGGTGGAGAACTTCTCGCCTTCGAGCAGGTAGAACTCGTTGACGTGGTAGTCGATGTCGGGGGTCCAGCCGGGGAAGGCGAGCTGGTAGAGGACCGGGTAGAGGACGCAGTGGTAGAAGCTGTTGTCGTAGCCGAAGAAGTGGACGATCTTCCAGTCGGCGGCCGGGTCCGCCGCCTTCCAGGGGCGGCCCAGGCGGGCGCCGAGGGACTGGATGCCGTGCAGGAACCCGTAGCTCATCTCGGGCCACACCCAGATGACCTGGCCGTCGGTGCCCTCCTCGCGCGGCTCGACGCCCCAGGTGGAGGGGTGGGTGAGGGGGATGGTCAGGTCGGGGCGGCGGAAGAGCCGGTCGGCCAGTTCGCGCAGCCGGGCCGGTACCCGGCCCAGGCGGTGGTGGGCGCGGACGTCCCCGGCGTAGGCGTGCAGGGGCAGGGTCCAGCGGGCGGCCGGCGCGGTGGCGGGCGGGGCGTCGGAGCGGGCCGAGCGGGGGCCGGTCAGGTCGGCGACGGTGTTGGGCTCGCCGCACTCCTCGCAGATGTTGCCGGAGGTGATGGAGCCGCAGCCGGGGCAGCCGCCCTTGACGTCGGCCTCGTAGAGGTAGCCGCCGGTGGTGGCGTCGTAGAGGGCGTCGGTCTCGGTGACGGCGATCTCGCCGGAGGCGACGACCTTGCCGAAGAAGTCCCGCAGGCCCTCGCGGTAGGCGGGGTCCTGGTCGGTGACGGTGTACTGGTCGAGCGGTATGTCCATCAGCCGCAGGGTCTCGGCGATCTCGGCGCTGTAGTGGGCGGCGGTCTCGGCGGGGGTGGTGCCTTCCTTGGCGGCGGCCGCGACCACGTAGCTCTGGTAGTCGTCGCTGCCGGTGAGGTGGTAGGCCTCGGCGCCGGTCATGCGCTGGTAGCGGGTGAAGGCGTCGGCGCCGAGGTAGGGGCCGGAGAGGTGGCCGAGGTGGAGGTCGCCGTTGGGGGTGGGCGGGGTGGAGAAGACGAAGACGGGGCGGTCGCCGAAGCCCTTGCGGACGGGGTCGGCGGCGGAGGTGGCGGCGCGCTGGGCGTCGCGCCAGTACTGGGTGAAGAAGACCAGGTCGGTGGCGTCCGCGTCGCCGTCGGCGGTGTTCTCCGGGCTGGTGTTTTCCAAGACGTGCGACTCGAAGGGTTCGAAGAGGACGACGGTGCCGGGGGCGGCGGGGTGGCGTTCGCCGTCGATGACGAACTCCCCGCGGCCCGAGACGATGACGAACAGCTCGGTCTCGTCGTGCCGGTGGCTCTCGGTGGCGCGGCCGGGCGCGACGCGGCCCCAGCCGGCGGCCGTGCCCAGCCCCTCCACGCCGCTCATGTCGATGCCGAACGCCTGCTCCAGGACGTCGGCGTCGTAACTCGCGATGATCATGTCGTGGCCTTTCGCGGAGACGGGAGGGAGGGGATCAGGTCGGCGGCGCGGGCGGCGAGGGCCGGGGCCAGCCGGTAGCCGGAGCCGCTCGCGGCGCCCGCGAACACGAGCCGGCCGTAGGGGTCGAGCGCGGTGACCAGGGGCGTGCCGCCGGGCCCGTACGCGTCGCAGAAGACCCGGCCGGAGCGGCAGTGGGCGGCCAGGTCCGGGGCGTAGCGGGTGAGCAGGGCGCGGGCCTCGCGCAGGTGGCCGGCGGTCAGGGCGGGGTCGACGGCCGCGGGGTCGACGTCCCACTCCCGGCAGGTGTAGCTGAACAGCCAGTGGCCGCGGTGGTGGAAGGGCAGCAGGAACGCGTCCTCGGCGTGCAGGACGACCGCCCGGTCCCCCGGATCGGGCGCCCGGTCTATGTGCAGGGCGACTATCTTCTTGACCCGGGCGCCGAGGGGGGCCACCAGGTCCCGCCAGGCGGGTTCGGCGAGCCAGGGCCCGGGGGCGATCACCACGTGTTCGGCGGTGAGGGTGGCGCCGCCGGTCAGGGTCAGGCGGGCGCCGCCGGGTCCGGCGGCGACGGAGGTGACGGCGACGCCCTCGCGGAAGGAGACCCGGGGGCGCAGTTCGGCGGCGAGGAGCTGGGTGAGGGCGTGCACGTCCGCGTACTGGCAGCCGTCGCCCTCCCAGGCCCCGAAGTTCTCCGGCAAGGGCCCCACCACGGGCGGGAGTTCGGCGGTCCAGCGGAGTTTGGCCTCGGGCAGGTAGACCTCGCGCAGCCGCTCCTCGGCGCTCTCGGGGGCCAGGACGGTCATGCCGAGCGGGTGGATGGGCAGGTCCGGGCGGGCCGTGTGGAGGTCGGCGTAGAAGCGCTCGCTCTCGGCGGCCAGGGTGCGGACGGTGTCGTTCGCGCCGCGCGGGAAGTGCAGTCCGGCGGAGCGGCGGGTGGCGCCCGAGCCGATCATGTCCCGGTCGAGGACGGTGACGGTGGCGGCGGGGTCGCGGGTGAGGATCTCGCGGGCGATGAGCACCCCGAGGATGCCCGCGCCGACGACGGCGACGCCGGTGCGGGCGCCGGTGGGGCCGCCCGCGTCGGGGGCGGTGGCGCGGTAGGCGGCGGGCCCGGTGGCGGCGGGGCCGGTGGCGGCGCCGCTGAGGGGCCCCGTGGCGGGGCCGGTGGCGGGCATCAGGCGCTCCACCGTTCGTCCTGCGGGGCCTTGGAGGACCACTCGATGAAGGAGGCGAGCTGCTCGTCGCCGCGTACGCCGCACAGCCGGTCGGCGATGCGCCGGCTGCGCCAGGCGTTCAGGCTGAGGTTGGGGTCGGCGAGGCCGCGCTGGCCGCGGACCCCGTTCTGGACGAAGATCCGGCGGTCGGCGGGGCCGTCCCAGCGGACGGCGTAGTCCTCGTCGACGCGCAGTTCCTCGCCCTCGTGCTCCAGGCGGGCGGTGAGGGGGGCGAGGAAGTCCATGGCCGCGGGCCGGTATCCGGTGGCCCAGACGACGATGTCGGCCTCGAACCGCTCCACGGACTCCGGCTCGCCCGTGTGGCGGGCGCACACCTCCCAGCCGCCGAAGGGGCCGGTGGAGACGTCGAAGACCTCGCGGCCCGGGTGCAGGGCGACCAGGTCCTCGTTGCCCTCGACGAACCGGTGGACGTAGATGGTCTGGTAGATGTCGCGCAGCGTGGACTCGGAGATGCCGTCGCTGGTCAGGATGTTGCGGGAGTTCATCGACTGGCGGCGCTCGCGCGGCAGCCCGTAGAAGTACTCCGCGTGGCTGGGCATGTAGTAGTCGTTGGTGAAGGGCGAGTCGTCGATCGGGAGGTAGTTCGGCCGGCGCGAGATCCACGAGACCCGGCGGGGGAGGTCCCAGCCGCTGCGGGAGATCAGGTCGAGGAAGGCCTCGGCGCCGGACTGGCCGCCGCCGATGACCACGACCCGCTTGCCGCCGACGTCGCGGGCGGCGTTCAGGTAGTCGGCGACGTGGAACTGCGTGGGGCCGAGCTGCCCTTCGCCCTGCGGCGGGACCCAGGGGCGGCTGCCGACCCCGACCACGACGTTCTCGGCGGTCAGCTCGCGGCGGTCGGTGCGGACGGTGAACGCGCCGAGGCCGTCGTCGAAGCCGACCTCCCGGACGCCCTCGCCGAAGACGATGTTCTCGTTGCGGCGGCTGGCCCAGGCCAGGTAGTTGCGGAACTCCAGCCTCGGCACGTCGTCGAAACGGGCGTTGAGGAAGTGGTAGACCCGTCCCTTGGCGTGCAGGTACGACAGGAACGAGAACGGGTTCGCGGGGTCGGCGAGGCTCACCAGGTCCTTGAACTGGGAGACCTGGAGGGTGGTGCCCGGGATCTGCTGGCCGTCGTGCCAGCTGAAGGTCTCCTTGCGGTCGAGGAAGAGATTGGGTACGTCCGGCCGGCTGTGCAGCAGGGAGGCCAGGCTCAGGTTGGCCGGGCCCACGCCGACTCCCAGGCAGCGGAAGTGCGTGATGCCCGGCCGGAAGCTCTCGTGCCCCATGGTCGGAACCTCTCGTTCGATTCGGTAAGGGAAGAGGAGGGGGTGGGGTGGGGAGCGCTAGGCCGCGGCGGCCGGGCGCGTGCGTACGGCGATCAGGCCGAACAGGGTGGCGAGCAGGGAGCAGGCACCGACCAGCGGCCAGACCAGCCCCCCGAACTGGAGGAAGAGCCAGGTGCCGGCCATCGGCCCGAGGGCGGAGCCCAGGCCGAAGGTGAACTGGAAGCTGCCGATGTAGCGGGAGCGCAGTGCCTCGGGCCCGGCGCCGGCCGGGTAGGCGAAGACGGCGGGGCCGCCGAGGATCTCGCCCAGGGACCAGACGAGGGTGCCGATCACCACGGCGGCGGGCCCGATCGGCAGTCCGTAGCAGGCGACGCCGGCGCCGACGAGGGCGAAGCCCAGACCGATGGTGATCTTCAGGGGCCAGCGCTGCGAGACCTTGGTGACCAGCAGCTCGAAGGCGATGACGATGAAGCCGTTGAGGGCGACCGCGAAGGTGTACCAGAAGAGCGCGATGTGCGCGTCCTTCAGGGACAGCGGGAGGGTGGACAGGTACTGCATGTAGACGGCGGAGTGGAAGAAGGCGGCGACGAGGTAGAGCACGTAGCGGCGGTCGCGCAGGACCGCGCCGTAACCGCCGGTGGCGGCGGTGGGGGCGGCCTCCCGCACCGGCTCGGGGCGGACCCGGCTCCTGGCGGGCAGGGTGGCTCGGGCGACGAGCGCGTAGCCGAGGGCGAGGGCGGCCTCGCCCCAGAACAGCAGGGTGTAGGTCTGCCCGCCGGCGTTGTAGAGGGCGTAGCCCAGCAGCGGGGCGGCGGTCGCGCCGACGTTGAGGCCGAAGCGGTACATCGCGAAGATCATGATCTGCCGGTCGCCGTCGGTCTGCTCGGCGAGCAGGGTGGCCGAGGCGGGGCGGAACAGCTGGGCGCCCAGGCTGACCAGGGCGATCGCGGCGAGCAGCAGGGTGAAGTCGGGCAGGTAGAGGAGGGAGGCGGTGAGCACGGCCGTGCTGCTCATGGAGAGCACGGTGGCGCCGCGGATGCCGAGCCGGTCGGCGAGGGTGCCGCCGGCCAGGGAGCCGACGACGGCCCCGCCGCCGTAGACGCCCAGCGCGATGACGGTGTGGCCCTTGGAGTAGCCCTCGGCGGTGAGGAAGAGGACGAGGAAGACGTGCAGGAAGCCGCTGAGCCGGTTGACGAGCACCCCGGCCAGTACGGTCTTCACCGCGCGCGGGGCCTCCTTGAAGGTCACCCACACCCCGGGGGCGGCGGGCGCGGCCGCCTGCTCCGGGGCGGCTTCGGCGGGGCGGACGTCAGTGCTCATCGGCGTCGGTCTCCGGTTCGGTGACGACGGTGACGGCGGCCCGCACGGACCGCTCCAGTTCGTCCAGGCCGTCGGCGGTGGGGGCGTCGAGGAGGAAGGTCACCGCGCGGTCGTCGGAGCTGGCGAGCGGGCCCAGCCGGGCGCCGGCCTCCTTCAGCACGAGGAGCGCGCGCAGCGCGGCCGGGTCCCCGGCGGCTCCCGGCCGCCACTCGGGCCACATCCCGGCCTCGCCCACCCATTGGGGGCGTACACCGGGCCAGTCGAGGGTGACGTCGGCGAGGACTCCCGGCGCGTGGTCGAGGTAGACCTGGCGGGTGAACCGGCGCGGGGCCGGGTAGGAGGCGCGCTCGCCGAGGGCGATCTTGATGATCTCGGGTTCCATCGGCTGCCCGGTGGCCAGGTGGTAGAGGGCGAGCAGGCCGTCGCCGGGGGTGCGGGCGGCGACCTCCATCAGGCAGGGCCGGCCGTCGGCGCCGACGCGCCACTCGGAGTGGGCGATGCCGTCGCGGAAGCCGAGGGCGTCCAGCATCCGGCGGTTGGCGTCGAGCAGGACCGCGTCGTGGGTGCCGGAGGGGTCGGGGACGGAGTGGGCGAGCTCCACGAAGGTGCGCGCGCCGGACTCGGTGGTCTCCTTGCGGGTCACCGAGGTGAAGACGGGCTCGCCGTGCTGGACCAGGGTCTCGACGGAGTACTCCTGGCCGGTGGCCTTCTCCTCGATCAGCACGGTCTCGTGGGCGGGGTACTCCCCCAGCAGGACGCGCATCGCCTCCGCGTCCTCGACGGCGACCACGCCCGAACTGGAGTGCCGGGTGGCGGGTTTGGCGACGACCGGGTAGTTCAGCACGGTCGGGTCGGCGTCCTCGCGGCCGCCGGGCGGCACCACCAGGCAGGCCGGGCCGAAGGCGTCGAGGTACCAGCGCTGGAGGTACTTGCTGCGGCAGACGCGGGTGGCGCGCAGACCGGGTCCGGGCAGGCCGAGGGCGTCGCACAGCAGGCCGGTCTGCTCGACGAGGGTCTCGCCGACCGCGTAGGCGCCGCGCAGGGTGTAGCGGCCGTGCCAGGCGCGGGCCCGGGCGGCGAAGCCGGGGGTGAAGGAGCCGTCGAGGTCGAGGGAGCCGTCCACGTAGGCGATCTCGTCGATCAGGGAGGCCGGGTGGTCGGGGTCCTTGCGGGCGGTCTCGGCGGCGTCCCGGTAGGACTCGGGGGTGATCAGGAGGATCTTCAGCCCGCGGGCGGCGAGTTCCTCCAGGTAGCGGGGGTTGCGGCAGACGACCCGGAAGGCGCCGGTGAGGACGAAGGCCTCGGGGAGCGGGAGGGCGGCGGCGGGGTGGGAGGGGTGTGCGGTCGGGTGGGTCATGCCGGGACTCCTGAGGGGGTGGAGGAGGTTTCTTCGCAGGTCCCGCCCAGGCCGTGGGCGGCGAGGAAGGTGAGCCAGCGGGTGGTCTCCCGGGGCGTCTCGGCGGCCCGGTTGAGGCCGGCGGGGAGGGCGCCGGCCAGGATGCGGGTCACTCCGTAGGCGACGGGGAGGGAGACGCAGCGGGCCATCGCGGACTCGTCGCCGTCGCCGGTGAGGTCCAGCAGGTGGGAGCCGCGCCAGCGGGTCCCGGCGGCGGTGCGCAGTTCGAGGGAGACCGACAGGACGACGCGGTCGCGGTCGGCGGGGGTGGTGGGGTAGCGGGCGGCGAGGGCCGCGGCCAGCGCGCGGACGGCGGCGGGGTCCCCGGCGGAGACGGTGTCGAAGACCTCCTTCCAGGCGGTGCGCCAGCCCGCGTTGCGCAGGGTGCCGCGGACGAAGGTGGCGAGCTGCCACTGGTGCGGGATGCCGTACTGGGCGACGAAGGGGAGGCTGTCGCGGTTGGGGTAGACCTCGAACTCCTCGCCCGCCAGGACCAGCGGCCGGGTGGCCTCCCAGGGGCGGGCGGCAGTGCGTTCGGCCCCGGAGTCGATGTGCCGGGCCGGGGATCCGAGGGCCGCGAGGACCCCGTACGGGGCCCAGCTGAAGCGGTAGCGGAAGGCGTTGGGGACCGCCGGGACCCCTCCGCAGTAGGAGGTGAACGCGGCGGTCGCCGGTGCCGGGCCGATGGCCTCGCGGCCCCGGGCGACCAGGTCGTGGGCCATCAGGTGGTCGATGCCGGGGTCGAGTCCGGCCTCGGTGAGCACGACGGTACGGGTCCGCGCGGCGGCCCCTTCGGCGAGCGCGGCGAGCTCCGGGGAGACGTAGCTGGTGCAGGCGAAGTGGGCCCCACGGTCGGTCGCCAGCCGCAGCAGCGCCGGGTGTTCGGCGGCGGGGAGCATGGAGACGAGGACGTCGCCGGGGCCCACCCCGTCCGCCAGGGCGGACGGGGTGAGGGCGCGGACCTCCGCGCGGCCCGCGAGGCCGTGGGCGGCCAGGCGGGCGGCGGCGCGCTCGGCGGTGCGGTCCCACAGGACCACGCGGCGGGCGCGCTCGCAGACGAGGGACAGGCCGGAGCGGCCCGTGGAGAGGCCGGTGCCTATCCAGTGGACGGTGCCGGACGCCGGCGCCGCGGCCGCGGCGGGTGAGGGCGGGTCAGCGGACAAGGGGGGCCTCCTGGGCTTCGACTGCGGTCCGGTACGTGTGCAGGGCGCGGGCCCAGACGCCGTCCCACTCGGCCAGGCGCATCAGGTGCGGGGCGAGTTCGGCGGAGAAGGCGGTGCTGGCCTCGACGGGGAGGAGGGAGGGGAGGTTGTCGATGGCGATCAGGTCGAGGCGGGGGGCCTCGGCGCGCAGGGTGCGGACGGGCTCGGTCCAGGTGGTGGTCTCGTCGTAGACCGGCAGGACGTTGCAGTCGGAGGTGACGTCGCAGGTGACGTCGGAGAGGACGGAGAGGCGGCGGGCGGGGTCGTCGAGGTCGCTCTTGGTCAGGAACGGCGGTACGGGGGTGGTGGTCAGGACGGTGTTGACCATCAGGTCGTGGCCGAGCAGCGCGGCCCGGTCCAGGGAGCGGGTCTCGGCGAGGTCCCAGCGGGTGGGCTCCAGTCCGGCCCGTACGAGGGCGTCGCAGGCGCCGCGGCCGCTGCGGCCGAGGGCTCCGACGACGAGGGCGGTGGTGGGGTCGCCCGCGGTGGCTCCGGAGGCGAGGAGGGCGTCGAGGGCGGGGCGGTCGGTGGGGCGCAGCGGGGTGGTGAGGGTGCCGCGGTGGTGCAGGACGGCGAGGGCGGCGCCGATGTATCCGGCCCAGTAGCCGAAGGCGGCGACGCGGCGGCCGGCTCCGTCGGTGAGGTACTCCATGTCGAGCAGGGCGCCGCCGCCGGCGGTGAAGCGGGAGAGCAGTTCGGCGGCGCCCGACTGGCCCTTGTAGGCGTGGGCGAAGTAGATGTGGCGGTGGCGCAGGGCGGGGGCGGCGGGGCCGGCGGGGAGTTCCTTGAGGCCGAGGACGTAGGCGTCGGCGGGGGCCTCGGCGTGCCAGGAGGCGGTGGGGGCGGTGGCGCAGCCGGCGGCGGCGTAGTCGGCGAGGGGGAAGGCCCGCTGGTCCGACTCCTCGACGGTGATCCGGACTCCGGCCTCGACCAGGCGGCCGGCGTCGTGCGGGGTGAGGGGGGCGCGGCGCTCGGTGGGGCGGGCCTCGTGGCGCATCCAGAGGTGAGTACTGTCCGACATGATGCGTTTTGTCCTGTCTGAAGGCATAGGGGTGGGAGACCCCCGGCCTGATCGCGGTTGCGGGGGCGACGTCCTGGGAGTGCCTGCGCGCTAGAGGAGCGGGATCCGGGCGTTCGCCAGAGGGCGGTAGGCGGGGGTCGCTGTGGTGCTCCAGCCTGCCGTGCGCAGTTCGGTGACGACGGCGGTGGCGAGCGCCACCGCGAGCGGCTCCCCCGGGCAGCGGTGGGCCGCCGCCCCGAAGGTGAAGATCACGGGATTCACCCGGCCGGGGTGCAGGGTGTGGGGGTCCGGGTTGACGGCGGGGTCCCGGTTGGCGGCGGCGAGCACCACGAGGAGCTGCTGCCCGGGTTCCACGGTGGAGCCCGCGTGGGTGAAGGCCCCGGCGGCGAAGCGGCGGGTGTTCTGGATCGGGGCGTCGTGGCGGACCACCTCGCGCACGAGCGCGCCCGTGTCGGGGGCGTCCGCACCCCGGGCGAGGGCGACCAGGGTGTTGCCGATGAGCCCGGCGGTGGCGTCGTAGGTCTGGGAGAGGAAGCCGATGGCGTTGGAGAGCAGCGGCCCGAGGTCGACCAGGCCCTCCCGGTCGGCGGCCCGCACCAGCTCGGCGAGCAGTGCGTGCGCCCGGCCGGAGCCGTACCCCTCCCGGATCCCGGCACCGGACCCCGCCGCGGCCTCCGGGCCGGCGGCGGCGGCCGAGTCCAGTACCGGGCCGAGGAGTTCGCGCAGCCGGACGGCGGCCACCGAGGCCGCCTCCCGGTCCTCGGGGCCGGCGGTGGCGGGGATGCAGCGGACGAAGTCGGCGATCGCGCGGGCCGCCTCGCGGTCGGCGCCCCCGGTCAGCCCGGCGAGCACCGCGACCACCCGGGCCGGGACCCCGAACATCAGCTCCTCGTACGGGACTTCGCCGCCCCCGGCGAGCGCCTCCCGGGTGAACCGGGCCGCCAGATCCCCCGCGTACGCCGTGTCGGCGCGGGCCAGGGCCCCCGCGACGGCCCCCTTCAGGCGGGCCGTCGCCGCGCCGTCCGTCATCCGCACGAGCTGCCCGAACACCTCACCGGCCGCCGTCCCGGCGAGCCCGGCCGGAACCGGCTCCGCCACGGGCCGTACCCGCAGGACGCCGCTGCCGAGCACCGCGCGCACCGCGGCCGCGTCGGCCGCCACCCAGGCCCCGAGCGCCTCGTCGAAGGCGAAGGGGCGCTCGGCCACCAGGCGCGCGTAGAAGGGATAGGGGTCCGGGAGGCGGACGGCCTCGACGGGGGTGACGGTCGTGGTGCTCACTGGGAAACTCCTTGTCGAACGGGTGGTGCGGGTCGAACGGGTCGAGCGGGTCGTGCGCGTGGAGAAGGATCAGGCTGCCGTGGCGCGGGCCGCCCTGCGCATGTCGAGGGAGCCGGCGATGGCCATCCTCAGCACCTCCGAGGTGCCCTCGTAGACGCGCAGGGAGCGGATCTGGCGGTACAGCCGCTCGGTGACCGAGCCCTGCACGATGCCCGCCGCCCCGAGCAGTTGCACGGCCGCGTCGACGACCCCCTGGGCGGCCTCGGTGGCGTGCACCTTCGCGATGTTGGAGTGCCGGGCGAAGCGGCGGCTGCCGCGGTCGGTCTCCCAGGCGGCCCGAGCCACCAGCAGCGCGGCCGCGTTCAGCTGCACCTCCATGTCGGCGAGGGAGGCCTTCACCAGCTGGAGGTCGAACAGGGTGGCCCCGTACGCCTCCCGCCCCAGGACGTGGGCGAGCGCGGTGTCGAAGGCCCGCCGGGCGAAGCCGAGGGCCGCCGCGCCGACCGTCGTACGGAACCGCTCCAGCAGGTCGACGGCGACCACGAACCCCTTCCCCGGCCGCCCCAGCAGCGCGTCCGCGGGCAGCCGGCACTCCTCGAAGGACAGGTGAGCGAAGGACCGCGGGGCGATCGCGTCGATCCGCTCGACCCGCAGCCCGGGAGTCGACGCGGGCACCAGGAAGGCCGACAGCCCCAGCGGGCCGGGGCCCTGGCCGGTGCGGGCGATGACCACGAACACGTCGGCGATGGTCCCGTTGGCGATCCAGGCCTTGCGCCCGCTCAGCACGTACGAACCGTCCGCCGCGTCCTTCACCGCCTCCAGCCCCACCGAGGCCACGTCCGACCCGGCCTCCTTCTCGGAGACCGCGAAGGCCCCGATCAGGGTCCCGGCGGCCATCCCCGGCAGGTAGCGGCGGCGCTGCGCCTCGCTGCCGAAGCGCAGCAGCGGGGTCGCGGCGAGCGCCTGGATGGAGAAGGCGAAGTCGGCGAGGTCCTCCGCGTACGCGAGGGCCTCGCGGCGCAGGCACACCGCGCGGAAGTCGTCCACCGGCGCGCCCCGGGGGTCCAGTTCGGCCAGCCAGCCCGCCGCGCCCAGGGCGCGCACGAGCCGGCGCCCGGCCGCGTCCGGGTCGAGGGAGCGGATCTCCTCCCACAGCACCCGGTTGCTGTCGCACCAGGCCCCGGCCTCCTCGGCGAGGCGGCGGTGGGAGTCCTCGTAGAAGGGCAGGGCGAGGACCTCGGGGTCGAAGCTCGTCGTCAGTTCCATCGTCCGGCTCCTCAGATGACCAGGTCGGCGGGGGTGTCGGCGGGGGCGTCGGCCGGCTCGGCGGCGGCCTCGGCGGCGCGGACCCGCTTCACCAGGGCGTGTTCGACGAAGTAGGCGAAGGAGGCGTAGCCGCGCCAGATGCGGCGCCACTCGCGCTGCACCGCCTCCTCGCCGGAGCCGCGCAGCACCTCGTCGAGGTAGGCCACGACGATCTCGGCCGACTGGCGGGCGTGGCCCGCCGAGAAGTTGTCGATGGACAGGTGGGCCTCTTCGTAGGAGACGTCGAGACCGTGGCGGCGCAGTTTCTGGATCTCGTGCAGCCGCATCGCGCCGAGGCCGAACATCTCGATGCCCAGGTTGTAGCCGAGGATCTCGTTGTAGAGGCTGTCGGGGAAGAGCGACAGGCACACCTGGTGGATGGAGAATCCGTACAGGTGGTCCGGCAGGTCGCCCTGGTGCAGGAAGGCCTCCTGCCGGATGTGCGGCAGGTCCATGTCCATGCTGGCCAGCACCTTGTGGATGATCGTGATGTGGTTCTTGGCCATGTCGCCGCGGCCCATCTCGTCCGCGTAGATGGAGAAGAGCAGGTCGTCGCTGCGCCGGCCGCGGCGGCCCAGGTTGCCGATCCGGTGCGCCCAGGTGCCGTCGATGAGGCTGCCGAGGGCGTACGTCGACTGCTCGAAGACCACTTCGTCACGGGAGGGGATCTCGGTGAGCGGCTCGTACGGGTCCACCAGCTTGTCCCAGTAGATCCGCTCGACCCGCTCCATCAGCGCCTCGGGCGTGTACGGGAACCAGCTCGCGTCGGTCAGCACCCCGTCGGCCCCGTGCGCGAAGAGCAGTTCGGCCTCGGCCAGCCCGGCCTCGGCGCGGGCGCGGGCCTGCGGCAGCACGTTCGGGTGGCGCTCGAAGGTGACGAGGCGGTGGAAGAAGCGGCGGTGGTCGCCGGGGTCCTCGGGCTCGCGGACGAGCACGTCGGTGGGCCGCACGGTGGCGAGCCGGCCGCTCCAGGCACGGGCCGGCTCGTCGCCCGCGGTGGTGGGCACGAGGTCCGCGCCCGCGGGCTCGCCGTCGGCGACGGCCTGCGCCCAGGCGGCCAGGACGGCCGCCTCCCGCTCGTCGAAGATGCCGAACATGGGGCCGCCGAACTTGATGGACTTCAGGAAGCGGCAGGGGCCTCCGTCGCGGGCGGGCCGGATCTGGCGGGCGGTGCGGAACTCCCGTACGAAGGCGGCCGGGTCGAACTGCCCGTCGTCGAGCCAGTCGGTGAGCTTGCGGGTGCCGAGGCGCACCGCGCGGTGCTGGCGGCCCGCGTGCGGTGCGTGCCGCTCGACGATCCGCGCGACCCGGGCGTCCAGCGACAGCCCGTCGTACCAGGCGGCGAGCTCGGCGAGGGCCGCGGTGTGCTCGCGTTCCAGCCGGACGAGCAGGCGCACGGCGGCCAGCACGCGGCGGCGGTCCTCGGCCCCGGTGGGCGACTCCTCGGTGAAGGAGAGGTACTCGGCGAGCAGGGGGCGCACGTCGCCCTCGGCGAGCATCGGCTCGATGCCGAGCAGCAGGTCGTCGAGGCCGAGCGCGTGGGCCGCGTAGTGGACGCCGACGACCTCGGGGAGGAAGGAGGCCGGCAGCCGGGACAGGGCCAGGTGGAAGGCGCCGTGCAGGGCGGTGAGGGGCCGGGCGCCGGTCTCGTCGAGGAAGGCGGCGGCCTCCACCCCGGACAGGAACACCCCGTGGCCGACCAGGGCCCGGCGGCGCCGGCCGAGCATCCCGGCCTCGGCGGTGCCCTCGCCCTGGAGCATCCAGTGCTGCCCGAAGAGGCGGCCCACGATCTCGGCGGGCTGGGTGGCGGCCTGCGAGAGGGTGTCCAGCCAGCAGCCGCCGGTCAGCGCCAGGGGGGCGCGCTGGCGCAGGACGGCCGTGCGCACCTCGGGGTCGGGGTGGGTGCGCAGCGGGGCGAGGACGGCGGCGAGTTCGGCGCGGGCGGCCAGCACCTGAGCGGCGACCTCGTCGGCGTCGGCGGGCTCCGGCAGCTCCGGGTCGTCGGGCTCGGGGGCCAGGAAGGCGGCGAGGACCCGGCGGGCGGCGAGCAGGACGCCCTCGCTCTCCTGGTCGGCGAGGAGGCGGCGGAACAGCCCCGCGGGGGGCAGGGCGGTGATCCGCGCGGCCTCGGCGGCTCCGGCCGGGGAGGCCTCGAAGGGGGCGGGCGGCAGGGAGGTGGTCAGGTCGGGCAGGGTGAAGGCGGGCGCGAAGGAGCCGCGCGCCATGTCGAGGGAGGTCTCCTCGCCGGGGGTGAGGGGCGCGTTCATGTCAGTGTTCCCCCTGCCGGGCGGAGGCGGTCGGGGTCGCGGTCGGGGCCGCGGTCGGGGCCGCGGGTGCGGTCTCGGTCGCCGCGTCGGTCGCCGGAAGCTTGCGCAGCAGGACGCCGATGCGCACGCCCGGGACGCTGGAGGCGAGCAGGTAGTGCCCGCGGGGCCGCAGGTCCCCGGCCGCCTCCCGGTCGACGAGGTTGATCAGCGGGTCGGCGGCGAAGCAGTGGCCCACGCGCGGGATGTTGTCCAGGAAGAGCTGCTCGCGGGTGAAGCCGGCCTGGCGTTCTTTGAGGACGACCAGCGGCTTGAAGAGGTTGGGGTGGAGCACGCCCTGGATGTCGCCGATCTTCATGCCGGCGTCTTCGAGGATCTGCCGGTTGACCTCGCGGGCGAGGTCGGAGCTGATCTCGTTGGACCAGTCGAGACCGGCCGGGTCCTGGGCGCCGGCGCCCGCGACGATCTCGTAGGAGTCCGGGCCGAGGGGGGCGGCGCTGATCAGGCAGGAGGCGGCGCCGTCGCTGAAGAGCGCGAAGTTCTCCATGCGGACGGACTCGTCGGTGACCCGGTCGGCGGTGACCACCATGACCGTGCGGTACATCCCGGAGGCGACGTAGGCCTGGCCGGTGCGGATGCCCGCGAGGAGGTTGGCGCAGCGGCCGAGGGTGAGGCCGGTGAAGGCGGCCGCGCCGAGGCCGGTGGCGGCCAGGACGTTCTCCACGAACGCGCCGTGGGTGCGCGGGCCGCCGGGGAAGCGGGTGGAGCACAGGATGAGGCAGTCCACGTCCGCCGGGGCGGCGCCCGCGCCGTCGAGGGTGGCGCGGGCGGTCTCGGCGGCGAGGGTCTCCAGGGCCTTGGCGGTGCGGTGGACGGTGCCCCAGCCCCACAGCTCGGCACGGGGAGGCATGCCGAACGTACGGGCCCGCTCCGCCAGGCCCTCGACCGTGGTGTGGGCGGCGGGGAGTTCACCGAGGACGTAGCGGGGCGCGGACAGGTGGACGGCGGGGGCCGCGGATAACGCGGAGGCGGCGGGTGACGCGTACGGAAGGCTCACGGTGCCGGATCGCTCTCTCGGTCGGCGGACGGGGCGGGGGCGGCGGGGGCCAGGAGGGCGTTCGCCTCGGCGTACGGGAGGGCGTCCAGGCCGAAGTCGAAGGTGCCGGTCCCGGTGATCTCACGGGCGGCGCGGACGAGGGCGCCGAGGGCGGCGCGGGACAGGGCCGAGCCGGTGCTGACGCGGCGCACGCCGAGCTCCCCGAGGTCGGCGACGGACAGCTTGAGGGCGCCGGTCATCAGGACGTTGACGGGCCGGTCCACGGCGGAGCAGACGGCGCGAATGGACTCGGCGTCCGGCAGGCCCGGGGCGTAGAGCACGTCGGCGCCGGCGGCCTCGTACGCCTGGAGGCGGCGGATGGTGTCGTCGAGGTCCGGCAGGCCCTGGAAGAAGTTCTCGGCGCGGGCGGTGACGGTGAAGGGGAAGTCGAGTCCCTTCGCGGCCTCGACGGCGGCGGCGACCCGTTCCACCGCCTCGCCGAGCGGGCGCACGGGGTCCCCGTCGCGGCCCGTGGAGTCCTCGACGGAGCCGCCGACCAGCCCGGCGGCGGCGGCCAGCCGGATGGTCTCGGCGACGTCCTCGGGGCGTTCCCCGAAGCCGCTCTCCAGATCGGCGGTGACGGGCAGGCCGGTGGCCTCCACGATCGCGGTGGCGTTGTCCAGGATCTCGGCGCGGCTGAGCTGGTTGGTGCCGTCGGGGCGGCCGAGGCTGTGGGCGAGTCCCGCGCCGGTGGTGGCGAGGGCGGCGAAGCCGAAGGAGGCCAGGATGCGTGCGGTGCCGGCGTCCCAGGGGTTGGGGACCACGAAGGGGCGGGGACCGGTGTGCAGGTCCCGGAAGGCGACGGCGCGCCGGAGTCGGGCGGCGTCGGTGGTGCTGGTCATGGGTTCCTCACAAGTGCTGGGGTACGTCGGCCGGTTGGTCAGATCAGCTCAACGTACTCATCTCCGCTGCGGGTCGCCGCCGAGGCCGCGCGGGCCAGCGGGCGCAGGACGGCGGTGACGGCGTCCGGACGGTCCTCGAAGTAGAAGTGGCCGCCCGGCGTCCAGCGGAGCTCCGGCTCCGCGGCGCACTCGTGGGCCCAGGGGCCGAGCGCGGCCGGGCTGACGTGCGGATCGTCGGTGCCGTTGAGGAGGGTGAGCGGGACCGTGAGGGGGGTGTCCGGCGCGTAGCGGTAGCCGGCGACCATCCGGAAGTCGGCCTTCAGGTGCGGCAGGAGCAGTTCCTGTACGGCCTCGTCCTCGATCACCTCGGGGGGCAGTCCGCCGAAGAACCGGACGGCCTCGGTGAAGGCGCGGCCCTCCAGTGCGGCGGCCTCGACCACGCGGGGGGTCGGCAGCAGCGAGGGGGCGGAGCAGCCGGAGGCGACGAGGCCGGCGAAGCCGCGGATGCCGTCGAGGCGGCGGGCGACCTCGAAGGCGAGGGCGGCGCCGAAGCTGTGGCCGAAGAGGAGGAAGGGACGGTCGGCGGCGAGGGTGATGGCGGTGGCGGCGCCGTCGGCGAGCTCGGCGAGGGAGGCGGGGGCCGGTTCGCGGAAGCGGTGGCCGCGGCCGGGCGGGCAGACGGCGAGGATCCGCGCGTCGGGCTCCATGGCGGGCTGCCAGTCGAGGAAGGTCCGGGGGTTCCCGCCGGCGTGCGGGAAGCAGTAGACGCGGGCGGCGGGGTCAGGGCCGGCCGTGGTCTCGGACGTCAGGAACCAGGGGGAGGCAACCACGAGGATCAGCCATTCCTTTGCCGGTCGGTCGGAGGCGGGAGGGGAAGCAGTGCAGTACGGGGCCGTGGTGGTGGATCAGTTCCAGCCAACGTCGTTGGTGGAGCTGGGCTGGGGGGTGGGGGTGGTGCCGGGCTGCGGGTTGTTCCAGCCGACGTCCCCGGCGTCACCGGCGACGACGTGCGGGTTCGCGTTGTTCCAGCCGACGTCGCCGAGGCGCAGGTGGCTGACGGAGTCGGCCGTGGAGGCACCGTGGGCGAGGCCGGTGACCGCCGTGCCGACGCCGAGGGCGATGCCCGCGGCGGCGAGGACCGCACGGCCGCGGATTCCCGAAACGCGGCCGGCCCGACGAGTCACCATGTGGTTCTTCCCCATTTTGCCCAGTCCCCTCAAGTCGTTTCGCCTTTGGCGATTCCAGGAACGCCAAACCGAGGCGGGTTTCCGGCGGTGCTGATCTCCGGGGCGCCTTCTCGGTGTTCGTTCCTGCGGTGAGACCAAATCTCCCCTGCCGGGTCACGACGAGGTAGACCTACGATGGCTCCGGTTTACGCATTGCGGGAACCCACGGGGTCTCAACCGCTACAAACAGCTGCATACCGGACAGACAGGGGTGGCACGTGGACGTAGTTAAATACGTCAAAACCGCACAAAGCGGCGCACCTGAAGCGCTGTGCGCGGCTGCGGCGGGGGAACCGCAGGCGTTCTTGCGGGAACTCGCAACGCACCTGGGCCTGCTGGCGCAGGAAGCCGCACAGCAGGCGGCCCGGCCCACCCCGGCGCCCGCGGTGGAGGCCCGTCCGGACGAGGAGGTCGTGGGCCCGGGAGTCCGCTACCTGCACGGCCTGGGCAGCATTTCGGCGGCGATCAACGAGGCACTGGGCGCGGTCCGCCGGGACATCCTCACGGCGCAGCCCGACGGGGCGCGGCCGAGCGCGGTGCTGAAGGACGCTCTGGAATCCGTGCGTCGGCACATCTCGGCGGGGATCGCCATGCGGACCCTGTATCAGCACACCACGAGATTCGACGAGGCGACCAAGGAATATGTCCGCGCCGTAACGGAATACGGCGCCCAGGTTCGCACCCTGGAAGAATTCTTTGACCGTTTGATCATTGTGGACGATGTCGCCTTCATTTCTGCGAACGAGGACCGTACCACGGCGATCTCCATTACCGAACCGACTATCGTACGATTTCTTCGCGACACGTTCGACAAGGCCTGGGACCGGGCGAAGCCCTTTCCCTTCGTCCCGCTGCACGCGGCGAAGGCGGCCGACGAGGTCGTCCCGGCGATCCGGGAGTCCATCAGCCGGCTTCTGGTGGAGGGCTACTCGGACAAGGCGATCGCGCGCCGCATAGGCATCAGCGAACGCTCCCTCCAGGCCCACATCGCGGCCATCAAGCAGGAACTCGGAGCCCTCAACCGATTACAGCTCGGCTACCTCCTGGGCCGCAACGAGGCCACCTACGTCCTGTGACCCCGCCGCTCCCGCAGGGGGGACCCTCCCCCTCCCCAAGAAGGGGAAGGGGGAGTCCCTCACTCGGAGAACCTCACTCGGGCACGCCCGCCGGGCTCGGGGCCGGCCGGGGGCGCCTGCGGGAGACGGCCACGCCGCCGAGGCAGATGGCCCCGCCCAACAGGGTCAGCCAGCCGGGGACCTCGTCGAGGACGAACCAGGCGATGACCACCACGACGGCGGGCACGGCGTAGGTGGTCGCGCCCATCTTCCCGGCGGTGGTGCGCGACAGGGCGTAGGTCCAGGTGGTGAAGGCCAGGGCCGTCGGGAAGAGCCCCAGGTAGACCATGTTGAGGGTGGCGGTGAGCGGGGCGTCCGGGATCTGGTCGATGAGCTGCCCGGCGAAGGGCAGGGTGCAGGCCGTGCCGACGAAGCAGCCGTACGTGGTCACCTGGAGCGGGCTCGCGTGCTGGAGGGCGGGCTTCTGCGACACCACCCCGGCCCCGTAGGCGAGCGCGGCGACCAGGCAGAGCAGCACGCCGGTGAGGGAGGAACCGCCGCCCTTGGAGGTGGACATCCCCACGACGGCCGCCCCCGCGAAGGACACGCCCATCCCGACGAGCAGCATCGGCGGGAAACCCTCCTTGAGCAGCCAGCCGCTGAGCAGGGCGATGACGATGGGGCCGATGTTGACCACCATGGCGGCCGTACCGGCGTCGACCCCCTGCTCGCCCCAGTTCAGCGTCACCATGTACAGCCCGAACCAGAGCACTCCGGACGCCAGGATCCCGGGCCACGCCTGCCGCGACGGCGGCGGCACCCGTTTCACGAGCAGGACCACCCCCAGCGCGACGGAGGCTGTCAGCAGCCGCCCCAGCGCGAGCGCCCCGGGCCCGAAGTACTCGGCGGACGCGCGGATGGAGACGAATGCGGAGGCCCACATCACGACGGTCACGGCAGCCGCCGACAGGGCACGTTGATCGGTTCTGGACTCGCCAGCCGTTTGATCCATCCCCCGATGTTGGCAGGGATTCCCGTCTGCGGAGGGCGAGTTGGCCCGCATGCGCCACCCCGACGTCCACCTCCGGCCATCTCCGTCCGGCCCCGGCCCCCTGCCCCCGGCCCTGCGGATGACGCGGGGCGGCGGGTGGAGGTTCAGGCGGTGGCGAGGAGGGCGCGCAGGCGGGCGGCGTAGGCGCGGGGGTGGGTGGTGTTGCCGTTGTGGCCGCCCGGGAAGGTCTCTGTTCCGGTGCCCAGGAGTTCCGCCAGGGCGATGACGCAGCCGTGGTCGAAGACGGTGGCCGGGGTGGTCGCGCCGACGGCCGCGAGGATGCGGGTCGTGGAGCCGGCCAGGGCGGCGGGGTCGAGGGTGTCCTGGAGGACGGCGAGGACGTCGTGCTCCAGAAAGTAGCCGAAATTCGCGCGGCGCCGCTCGTCCATGGGCTGCGGGGTGAGGCCCGGCTCGGTCTCCTGGCGGACGGGGTCTATGCCGAGCGACCGGGCGACCGCCGCCAGGGCCTCGGCGAGTCCGGCCGTGCGGTGGAGCTCGCGGATCCCGGCGAGCTCCGCTTCGTGCCGGACGCGTCCGGCGGCCGGCAGCAGGCGCGGCGCGACCGGCTCATGGGCGACGAGGGTGGACACCTGTCCGGGGTGACGGGCGGCCAGGTGCAGGCCGATGACCGCGCCCAGGCTGCATCCGAGCATCAGGGCGGGCCCGTCGGTGACGGCGGCCAGCAGCCGGTGGACGTCCTCGGCGTGCTCGGCGATGGAGGTGGTCCGCCCCGGCTCCGCGAGCCGGCTGCGGGAGAGCCCGCGGCGGTCGTAGGTCAGGACCGTGAACGCATCGGTGAGGTGCGGGACCAGGTCCACCGTGCGGTCCGCGTCGCCCTCGCCGCTCTGCGAGATCAGCAGCAACGGCCCCGACCCTTCGAGCCGGTAGTGCAGGGTCGCGCCGGGGACGGGGAGCGAGGAGGTCTGACGGGTGCTGTCCATGGTGACGTGCTCCTTCTGCGGTCGGCTCCGTGCGGTGTGCTCGGCGCGGGCGGTGCGGTCGGCGGGCGGACCCTTCGTCCGCCGCTCTGCAACCAACGTAATCCATCGAGATCGATACATCAAGAGAGATGGATCGATTTCGATGAATCCATTGCGATGCAGTAGGCTGGAGCCGTGGACGGAATCGAACTCTTCCTGCTGGGCCGGGCCTTGATGAAACTCGGCGAGGAAGCCCTGCCCGAACCGCCCGGCGGCTCCGGCCGCTACGCCGGCGGCACCCGCTCCGTCGTCATCGTCGCCGGGGACATCGCCGCGCACCCGGACACCACCGTCGGCGAGACCGCGCAGCGCACCGGCCTGCCGCAGAGCCAGGTCTCGGGCGCCGTCGCCCGGCTGCGCGAGGCCGGCTCCGTCGAGACGGCGCCCGACCCCGCCGACCGCCGCCGGACGCTGGTGCGGCCCGCCCCCGTGGCCTCCGCGCGCGTCGCGGCCGTACGGGCCGCGGGCAGCTCAAAGGTCGAAGAGGCCCTCGCCCGGGCCCTGGGCGAGGAGGGCGCCGACCGGCTCCCGGAGGTGACACGGGCCCTGGAGGTCCTCGCCCGCCACCTCGCGGTCCGCCCCGGGCCCTGACCACGCGTCGCGACCACCCCTGCGACCACCGCCACGACCACTCTGGCGAACACCCCGCAGCCGCCCCCGCGAAGTGATCCGGCTCACACCATGTCACAACCGCGCTCCCTCCGGTGTCTTGAGGCCGAACGAGGCCGGACCCGAAGGAGAGACACCATGACGCAGCGCACCGAGGTGGTCGTGATCGGCGGCGGATACGCCGGCGTGATGGCCGCCAACCGCCTGACCCAGCGCGACGACGTGACCGTGACGCTGATCAACCCGCGCCCGGACTTCGTCGAGCGGATCCGCCTCCACCAGCTGGTGGGCGGCACCCACGACGCGGTCCTCGACTACCGCAAGGTCCTCGCCGGGGGCGTCCGGCTGGTGGTCGACAGCGCGACCCGGATCGACGCGGCCGGACGCACCGTGACCCTGGCGGCCGGAGCTCCCGTCGCCTACGACTACCTCGTCTACGCGGTGGGCAGCGGCAGCGCCGACCCCCGCGTGCCCGGCGCGGCCGAGTTCGCCCACCCGCTGGCCGGCCTGGAGGAGGCCCGGCGGCTGCGACCGCTCCTCGACGCCGCGCCCGCGGCGGCCCCGGTCACGGTGGTCGGGGGCGGCACGACCGGCATCGAGACCGCCGCCGAACTGGCCGAGCGGGGCCGCGCCGTCACCCTGGTCTGCGGCGGGCTGCTCGGGCCGTCCCTGCACCCCCGGGCCCGGCGCGCGGTGGCCCGGCAGCTGGCGAGGCTCGGAGTGACGGTGCTCGCGGGCCCCGACACCCGGGTGACGGCCGTCTCGCGCGACGCGGTGCGGCTCGGCGACGGCCGCGAACTGCCCAGCGCGGTGACCATCTGGACGGCCGGGTTCGGCGTGCCCGACCTGGCGGCCCGCAGCGGGCTGAGCACCGACGCCCTGGGCCGCCTGCTCACGGACGAGACGCTGACCAGCGTGGACGACGTACGCATCGTCGCGGCCGGGGACTCGGCCGCCCCCTCGGACCTGCCGTTCCGGATGAGCTGCCAGGCCGCCGTCCAGCTGGGCCCGCAGGCCGCCGAGACGGTGCTCAGCCGGCTCGCCGGGAGCCGGCCGCAGCCCGTGGACGTGGGGTTCGCCGCCCAGTGCCTCAGCCTGGGCCGCCGCGCCGGCGTCCTGCAGCTGTCCCACAAGGACGACACCGTCAAGAAGTACCACCTGGCCGGCCGGCCGGGCGCGCTGGTCAAGGAGCTCATCTGCAAGGGCATCCCCTGGCAGCTGGGTTACGAGGCCCGCAAGCCCGGCGCGCGCACCTGGTGGAGCAAGGACGAGAAGCGCCGGCAGCTGCTGCGCACCGAGCGCGCCACGACCCCGGCCACCCCCTGAATCCCCTGCATCCCCCCCGTACCGACCCGTCGACGACAAGGACCCCCTGTGGACGCACACCTGAGCGACCATGCCGCCGGCCCGGCGACCGACACGTTCGTCTCCCTGCGCAACCTGCTCTTCACCGTCGCCTACGAGATGCTCGGATCGGCCGCCGACGCGGAGGACGTCCTCCAGGAGACCTGGCTGCGGTGGGTCGAGGTCGACCCGGCGCAGGTCCTCGACCACCGCGCCTACCTGGTCCGGATCACCACCCGGCAGGCGCTCAACCGGCTGCGCACGATGCAGCGCCGCAAGGAGGCGTACGTCGGCCAGTGGCTGCCCGAGCCGCTGCTCACCACGCCGGACGTGGCCGAGGACGTGGAGCTCGCCGAGAGCATGTCGATGGCGATGATGCTGGTCCTGGAGACGCTCTCGCCGACCGAACGCGCCGTCTTCGTGCTGCGCGAGGTCTTCGACGTCGACTACGAGGAGATCGCGGCCGCCGTCGAGAAGACCCCGGCCGCCGTCCGCCAGATAGCGCACCGCGCGCGCCGGCACGTCGACGCCCGCCGTCCCCGCCGGACGGTCTCCGCGGGCAAGGCGCGGGCGGCCGTGGAGGCGTTCCGGCTCGCCCTCGAAACCCGCAACCTCCAGGACCTCCTCGACGTGCTCGCCCCCGAGGTCGTCCTGGTGAGCGACGGCGGCGGGGTCAAGCAGGCCGCGCTGCGGCCGGTCGTCGGCGCAGGGAAGGTGGCCCGCTTCTACCTCGGCGGCTCCGCCAAGGCCGGGTACACGGTCACCTGCGAGCTCACCACGGTCAACGGCAGCCCGGCCCTGGTCGTACGCCTCGACGGGGAGATCGACGGAATCATGGCGGTCCGCGTCGAGGACGCCCGCATCAGCGGCCTCTACTACGTCCGCAACCCCGAGAAGCTCGCCCGCGTCGCCTCGGAGACACCGCTGACCCTCCGGTGACCCCCTCGGCCCCGCGGTGAACCCCGCCGCCCGACCCCGCCCTGGACCCCCGCGCCGTCAGCCGGACGCCGGCGCGGGGACGAAGGACGCCAGGTCCTCGGCGACCGCGCGGACCACGTCCGCGTGCCGCTCCGCCAGGTAGAAGTGCCCGCCGGGGAAGGAGCGGAAGGTGAAGGCCGCCCCTGTCAGCTCCCGCCACCCCATGGCCTCGGCCACGCTCGCCCGCGGATCGGACTCCCCGCACAGCACGCTCATGGCGGTGCGCAGCGGCGGCCCCGGCTCGTACCGGTAGGTCTCGACGGCCTTGTAGTCACTGCGCAGCGACGGGAGGATCAGCTCCCGGAACTCCGGGTCCGCCAGCAGCCCGGCGTCGGTGCCGACGAGTGCCGTCAGCTGCCCGATCAGGGCGTCGTCGCCCTGGAGGTGCAGGGCGGCCTCCTCGCGGTGCGCCAGCGGGGAGCGCCGCCCGGACAGGACCAGGCCGCGCGGGCCCTCCCCCGCGCGTTCCCACCGCCGGGCCAGCTCGAAGGCGAGTACGGCGCCCATGCTGTGCCCGAACAGCACTACGGGCCGCTCCCGCCACGGCAGCAGCGCCCGTTCCACCCCGTCGACCAGCCCGTCCACCGTGTCCGGGCCGGTCTCCCCCAGCCGCTCCTGGCGGCCGGGGTACTGGACGGTGAGCACCTCGGCGTGCGCGGCGAGGTCCCGGGAGAACGGGAAGTAGAAGGAGGCGTTGCCGCCCGCGTGCGGGAGGACGACGAGGACGGGCGCGGTCGGGGGGTGCGCCGTCGGGTGGAAGCGGCGGATCCAGGGGTCGCGGCGGGTGCCGGTGGGGGCCGTCATCGCGCCTCCCCGCCGAAGTGGCCGTCGAGCAGCAGCTTCTTCTGCGGCTTGCCCATGGCGTTGCGCGGTACGGAGGCTACGAAGCGGACCTCGCGGGGGCGTTTGTGGACCGAGAGGTGGGCGGCGACGAAGTCGGTGAGTTCGGCGCCGGTGACCCCTTCGGCGACGACGAAGGCGACGATCCGCTGCCCGAGGTCGGCGTCCGGGACGCCGACGACGGCCGCCTCGCTCACCTTGGGGTGGTCCAGCAGGGCGTTCTCGATCTCGCCCGCGCCGATGCGGTAGCCACCGGACTTGATCATGTCGATGGAGGCGCGGCCGACGATGCGGTGGACGCCGTCGCTCTCGTCGACGGCCGCGATGTCACCCGTACGGAACCAGCCGTCCTCGGTGTACGCGGCGGCGGTGGCCTCGGGGCGGCCCAGGTATCCGGAGAACAGGGTGGGCCCGGTCAGCTGGAGTTCCCCGATCTCGGCGCCCGGCTCGGCGGCGATGCGGGTCCGGATGCCGGGAAGCGGGGTGCCGACGGTGCCGGGGCGCACTTCGCCGCCGGCCCGGCCGCTGACGGTGATCAGCGTTTCGGTCATGCCGTAGCGCTCGACGGGGCGGTGCCCGGTGAGGCGTTCCAGGTCCCGGAAGACGGGGGCCGGCAGCGGGGCGCTGCCGGAGACCAGGAGGCGGGCCCCGGACAGGGCGGCGGCCGACGCCGGGTCGGCGGCCACGCGGGACCAGACGGTCGGCACCCCGAAGTACAGGCTGCCGCCCGCGGCGGCGTAGGCCTGCGGGGTCGGGCGGCCGGTGTGCACCAGGCGGCTGCCGGTGCGCAGGGCGCCGAGGACCCCGAGGACGAGGCCGTGCACGTGGAAGAGCGGGAGCCCGTGCACGAGGGTGTCCTCGGCGCTCCACTGCCAGGCTTCGGCGAGGGCGTCGAGGTCGGCCGCGAGGGCGTCGGCGGCCAGGACCACGCCCTTGGGCGGGCCGGTGGTGCCGGAGGTGTACAGGATCAGTGCGGGGTCCTGCGGGGAGGCGCCCGGAGCGGCGGTGGGCGGGGCGGCCCGCCGGGCGAAGTCGGCCTCGATCGCGACGGCGCCGGAGTCGCGCAGGATGTGGTCGCGTTCGGCGGGTCCGGCGTCGGGGGGCAGCGGTACGCAGGGCACCCCGGCGAGCAGGGCGCCGACGACGGCGGCGACGGTCTCCAGCGAGGCCGTCGCGGTGACGGCGACGGCGGGGGCGCCCGCGATGTCGGCGGCCACGGCGCCGGCCGCGCCCAGCAGTTCCTCGTACGAAGCGGTGCGGCCGGCGACGCCGATGGCGTCCGCGCGGTCGCCGTACGTCCCGTCCAGTGCGGTCAGCACGCGGCAACTCCCTGTCGATGGTGGGAACCCAGGCTACGTTCCCCCACCCGGCGCGCGGCCGGGTGGTCCCGCCCCGACCCTGGGGGCGGGACGGAACCACCGCGTCCGCGCGGGACCGCACCCGGGACGGCGTCCGGGTCGGTCCGCCGCTAGATGACGCCCTGGGCCAGCATCGCGTCGGCCACGCGCTCGAAGCCGGCGATGTTGGCGCCGGTGACGTAGTCGCCCGGGGCGCCGTAGCGGGCCGCCGTCTCGTGGGAGACCTCGTGGATCGAGCGCATGATGCCCGCGAGCTCGTCCTCGACCCGGTCGCGGCTCCAGGCCACCCGGCCCGCGTTCTGGGCCATCTCCAGCGCGCTGACGGCGACGCCGCCCGCGTTGGCGGCCTTGCCCGGTCCGAAGGCGACGCCCGCCTCCTGGAAGAGGTGCACCGCGTCGGGGGTGGTGGGCATGTTCGCGCCCTCCGAGACGGCCTTGACGCCGTTCGCGACGAGCGTGCGCGCGTCCTCGACGCCCAGCTCGTTCTGGGTCGCCGACGGGAAGGCCACGTCCGCCGGGACCTCCCAGACCCGTCCGCCCTGCACGAAGCGCGCGGAGGGCCCGCGGCGGGCGGCGTACTCGGCGATGCGGCCGCGCTCGACCTCCTTGATCTGCTTGAGCAGGGCGAGGTCGATGCCCTTGTCGTCGACGACGTAGCCGGAGGAGTCGGAGGCCGTCAGCGGGTTGGCGCCGAGCTGCTGGAGCTTCTCGATCGTGTACAGGGCGACGTTGCCGGAGCCGGAGACCACCGCGGAGAGGCCGTCGAGGGACTCCCCGCGCACCTTCAGCATCTCGGCGGCGAACAGGACGGCGCCGTAGCCGGTGGCCTCGGGGCGGATCGCGGAGCCGCCCCAGCCCCGGCCCTTGCCGGTCAGGACGCCGGCCTCCCAGCGGTTGGTGATGCGGCGGTACTGGCCGAAGAGGTAGCCGATCTCGCGGCCGCCGACGCCGATGTCACCGGCCGGGACGTCGGTGTGCTCGCCGATGTGGCGGGACAGCTCGGTCATGAAGGACTGGCAGAAGCGCATGACCTCGGCGTCCGACTTGCCGTGCGGGTCGAAGTCGCTGCCGCCCTTGCCGCCGCCGATGCCGAGGCCGGTCAGGGCGTTCTTGAAGATCTGCTCGAAGCCGAGGAACTTCACGACGCCGATGTCCACCGACGGGTGGAAGCGCAGGCCGCCCTTGTAGGGGCCCAGCGCGCTGTTGAACTCGACGCGGTAGCCGCGGTTCACGTGCACGCGGCCCCGGTCGTCGGTCCACGGCACGCGGAAGATGATCTGCCGCTCGGGCTCCAGGAGCCGCTCGACGAGTCCGGCTTCGGCGTACTCGGGGCGGGCCGCGAGAACGGGGGCCAGGGTGTCGAGGACCTCCCGTACGGCCTGGTGGAACTCGGGCTGCGCGGGGTTGCGGCGCTCGATGTCCGCCCGCAGTACGTCCAGCCTGTCCTTGGCGTCGGTCACGTCTGTTTCCTCTCCGAGATGTGTCGAGGGGCGTGCGGGCCCGGCCGAAGGAGCGTACCGTGCCCGGGCTGCGCTCCGGCAAAGCTCGTTCCAAGGCTCTGAACTGGGACTTTGGCCCGCGTCGGATATGTCGGGACGTGGCCGTCCGCGAGCCGTAGGATCGCCCCGGACCGGCTCCCCGTCGCTTGGACGGTCCGACGGGGGGCGACACGAGCGCGAGGGAAGAGGGCTGCGTGGAGACGGCACGGACGGCTTCGCTGATCGCCGCGGTGGTGACGACGGGTCTGGTGAGCGGGCTCTTCTGGGGATTCGCGGTGGCGGTCATGCCCGCCCTGCGCGGCGCGGGCGACCGGACGGCCGTGGAGGTGATGCAGCGGGTCAACGTCTCGATCCTCAACGGCTGGTTCCTGGCCGGTTATCTGGGCGCGCCGCTGTTCACCGGGCTCGCCCTCGTCCTGCACCTGCCCGCGGACGGACGGGAGGTGCTGCCGCCGCTGATCGCGGCGTTCGTGGCGAGCGTCCTCGCGCTGTTCGTGACGGGGCGGGTGAACATCCCCCTCAACAACGCCCTGGAGCAGGCCGGCCCGGCGGACGGGCTGGCGGACCCGGCCGCCGTGCGCCGCGCGTTCGAGGGCCCGTGGGTCCGCGCGAACGTGTGGCGCACCCTGCTGTGCACGGCGGCGACCGGCCTGCTGGCGTGGGCCCTGGTCCTGTACGGCCAGTCCCGCTAGCCCCGGTCCGCTAGCCCCGGTCCGCCGTGGCGCGGCCGTGCAGGAGCAGGGCGCGGGCCAGGGCGGTCAGGGCGGCGGTGCAGAGCAGCGTGCGGATGATGTTCGTGGTGACCCAGGTGCCCCTGAACTTGTCGAGCACCGGGAAGGCGGTGGCCTCGGCCGCGTCGCCGACGGCCGCGAGCTCGTTGTTGAGCGGGATGTTCACCGTGAAGGTGATGACGAGGACGACGAGGTAGGCGGCGGCGGCCGCGCCCGCCCAGAGCGCGACCGTGCGCCGCCCGCCGCGGAACTCGACGACGGCCGAGGCCGCCGCGGCGAGCAGCGCGAGCAGGAAGACCGTGCCGAAGAGGCCGTTGCCGTCGATGGCGGCGTTGAAGTGCTGCATGGCGGTGACGTACGTGCGGTCGTCGGAGGCGGCCAGCCCCGGCATCACCGAGACGTCGAAGGCGAAGAACAGGCCCGCCATCAGGCCGACCAGGACGGTCGCCAGCCCCAGCAGGAAGCCCGCAGCCCCGGCCCTGGCCCTGCCCCCGTTTCCGCCACCGTGCGGTCTTGAATGTTCCGTTTCCATGGACGTGCCTCCCCGTTGCCGACGGGCCCCGCGCCCGTGCGCGGCCGATGGTGGCATCCCGCCCGGCCCCGGGGCCAGGGTTGTGCCGGAACACGCCGCGGGGCCGGTGGAGCACGGGTCAGGCGGCCGTCCCGCCCGCGTTGCGGACCAGTTGCCGGAGCACCTTCACCGTGGTGACGTAGTCCGTGTCGTCGATGCCCTCGTGGAGGGCGGCGCGGATCGCGGGGGCGTTGCGCGCGAGGTCGACGCGGGCCCGTTCCCCGTCCTCGGTGAGCCACAGCCGGTCCTGCGCGTCCCGGGTCAGCCAGCCGCGCTCCACGAGCACCTCGGCCTCGGCCGCCAGGTCGTCCTCGGCCCGGATGTAGGAGGTCATGGCCTCCCTCAGCTCGGACAGGGTCATCCCCTGCCCGTCGGGCGAGATGTCGTTCTCCGAGAGGTTGCGCAGCAGCCAGAACTGGGGCTGGGTGTAGCCCTTTTCGGCCTGCCGCGCCCGGGTGAAGGCGATGAGCGCCTCGTAGGCGACACCCGTCCAGTAGGCGGCGGGCTGTCCGGCGAGTTCGGCGTCGGAGATCTGCTGGGTGGTCATGGGAGGTCCCCTCGCGGTGTTCCGGGTGCGTGCCCGCACGCCGTGCGGGCGGGCCATGCGCAGACAGTAGGACCTCAAGTGCGCTTGGGGGCAAGCGCGCGGTGTCGCGAAGCCGCCGGTCTTCGAGTCGTTCTCCGGCGGCACCCGGCACCGTGGGACCGGCACCGCCGCACCGCCGAACCGCCGAACCGCGGCGTCCGCCTCCCCCTGCGAGGAAAGGCCCGGATGAGCACCGAATCCCCGACCCAGCCGCCCGCCGGCGCGGACTACGTCTCCGCCGAGCTGTACACCCGGATCCAGCAGTTCTACGCCGACCAGATGGCCCTGATGGACCACGGCGACGCCGAGGCCTGGGCCGCGACCTTCACCGAGGACGCGGTCTTCCCCGCCGGGGTCACCAGCCGGGCGGGCCGCGCCGACTCGGCACGGGCGCACGCCGAGAAGCTGGTCCTGGAGAAGGCGGACCTGCGTCACTGGCTGGGCATGCTCGACGTCCGCCCCCAGCCGGACGGCACCCTGCGCACCCGCGCGTACGTACTGACCGCGCGGACCGTGCGCGGCGAGGAACTGCGGATCACGGCGAGCGTGGTGTGCCGTGACCACCTCGTCGAGGAGGGCGGCCGCTGGAAGGTCGGCGAACGGACCCTGCGGCGCGACGGAACGGTCTGATCCCCGTCCCACGGAAGGGACTTGACCTCAACTCGGCTTGAGGTTCTACGTTCTCCCTTCGAGGCCCCGCCTGCACCATGCACCACTCCTGACCCACTGTTTATTGTGAATCGAGGTACCCCCATGTCCGACAGCCCCCTGAAGGTCGGCGTCCTGGTCGGCAGCGTCCGTACGGGCCGCTTCGCCGACACGGTCGCGAACTGGTTCGTCTCCGAGGCCGGCCGCCGCGACGACATGGAGATCCACGTGATCGACCTGTCGGAACCGGCGATCGTCGAGGAGCTGAAGCTGAACCTCGACCCGCTGGGCACCCCCGGCGAGGCTCCCGCCCTGGCCGAGAGGATCCAGGGGCTGGACGCGTACGTGGTCGTCACCCCCGAGTACAACCACGGCTACCCGGCCTCGCTGAAGCTGGCCGTGGACTACGTGTACGGCGGCTGGCGGGCCAAGCCGGTCGCCTTCGTCTCGTACGGCGGGATGGCGGGCGGCCTGCGCGCCGTCGAACAGCTGCGACAGGTCTTCGCCGAGCTGCACGCCGTCACCGTGCGGGACACCGTGAGCTTCCACAACGCGTGGGAGAAGTTCGACGAGAAGGGCCGTCCGCTCGACGAGGACGCCAGCTCCAAGGCCGCCACCGTCCTCCTCGACCAGCTCGCCTGGTGGGGCGTCACCCTGCGCGAGGGCCGCGCCGCGCGCCCGTACGAGGCCTGATCCGCCCGCGCCCGCCCGCACGACCCACCGGGGCCCCGCCGACGCACCTGCCGGCGGGGCCCCGTCCCGTCCGGACGGGACGGGCCGGGCCGGGCCGGAGCCTCAGGCCCGCGACAGGGAACCGGAACGCTGCTCGGGCGGGAGGCCGCGCAGCGAGTCCGCGACCTCCATCACGTAGCGCCCGTACCCGGACTTGCCCAGGAGCTCCCCGAGCCGGTGGCACTGCTCGACGTCGATGAACCCCATGCGCAGGGCCACCTCCTCGACACAGGCGATGCGCATGCCCTGGCGGCGCTCCAGGGTCTGGATGTACTGCCCCGCGTCCAGCAGCGAATCGTGGGTACCGGTGTCGAGCCAGGTGAACCCGCGTCCCAGGTCGACGAGGGTGGCCTTGCCGCGGGCCAGGTACTCCAGGTTGACGTCCGTGATCTCCAGTTCCCCCCGGGGAGAGGGCCGCAGCCCGCGGGCGATGGAGACCACGTCGTTGTCGTAGAAGTACAGGCCGGTGATGGCCCGGTTGGACTTGGGCCGGACCGGCTTCTCCTCGATGGACACCAGCCGGCCGTCCGCGTCGGCCTCGCCCACGCCGTACCGCTCCGGGTCCCGCACCGGGTAGCCGAACAGCAGGGCCCCGTCGGTGTGTGGCATGTGGCGCTGGAGCAGCCGGGCGAAGCCGGGGCCGTGGAAGATGTTGTCCCCGAGGACCAGGGCGACGGGGTCGCCGCCGATGTGGTCCGCGCCGATGGTGAAGGCCTCCGCGAGGCCGCGGGGCTGTTCCTGCTCGGCGTAGGAGAGGGACAGGCCGAGGGCGCTGCCGTCTCCGAGGACCGCGCGGAACTGTGGCAGGTCCCGGGGGGAGGAGATGACCAGGATCTCCCGGATCCCGGCCAGCATCAGCACCGACAACGGGTAGTAGATCATCGGCTTGTCGTAGACGGGCAGCAGCTGCTTGGACACCCCCAGGGTGATGGGGTGCAGCCGGGTCCCGCTGCCTCCGGCCAGGATGATGCCCTTCACCGCTCGTCACCTCGTGTCGTCGCCGGCCCCACGGCCGGCCCCGGGCCGTGGCCGTTCGAGGCTGCCGGGCTCCGGTCGAGGGCGGGTCGAGACGGCGCTCCCTCCGCACGGACCGGGCGCACGGACCGGGCGCACGGACCGGGCGCCGCCGCGCGGTACGGCGTCGAGCGGCTTTCCAGCGGAGCTGGACGCGCCGCCCCGAGGGTGGGCGCATCGCCCCCGTATGGCGTGCCGCCACGAACGAGCGAGGAAAAGGTGCCGATGCCGAGCTTCCCGACATCAGACACGGATCTGCGGGTCAAGGCGCAGGAGCTGGCGTCCGTGGCGGTCCGCCACGCGGACCGCGCCGACGCCGACCGCGCGCTGTCGCGGACGGTGACCGACGGGATCGTCGGCGCCGGCTTCGCCCGGCACTTCGTGCCCGCCCGCTGGGGCGGTCGGGCCGGTTCGGCCGCCGGTCTGCTGGACGCCGTGGCGAGCCTCGCACAGGGCTGTACGTCGGCGGCCTGGTGCGCCTCCGTCATCGCGGGTGCCGGCCGGATGGGCGCCTACCTCCCGGAAGACGGCCAGGCCGAGCTGTGGGCCAAGGGCGCGGACACCGCCGTGGTGGGCGCGCTGATGCCCCGCGGCAGCGCCACGGCCGTCGTCGGCGGCGGCTGGCGCGTGACCGGCGAGTGGGACTTCACCAGCGCGGTCGGGTTCTCCGACTGGGCCCTGGTGTGCGCGCTGGTGCCACAGGACGGCCACCGGGTCCCGTGGTTCTTCGCCCTGCCCCGCGAGGACTACCGGGTCGCCGACACGTGGACCTCGATCGGCATGCGCGGCACCGGGAGCAACACCCTGATCGCCGACAACGTCTTCGTGCCGGCCCACCGCGGCTTCACCCGCCAGGACATGATCGAGGGGCGCAGCGTCGGATCCGACGCCCGGTGCCACACGGCCCCGCTGCGGCTGCTGAGCGGCCTGCTCTTCGGGGCGCCCGCGCTGGGCGCGGCCCGCGCCGCCCTGCGGGTGTGGGCCGAGGACTCCCCCACGGGCCCCGACCAGGACGATCTCGGGCTGCGCACGGCCGCCGCCCGGGCGGTGATCACCGTCGACGCCGCCGAACTGCTGCTGGCGCGGGCCGCCCGGGTCGCGGACGCCCCGCAGGCCTCCCCGCTCGAACTGGTGCGCTCGCCCGCCGACTGCGCCTACGCCGTCGAGCAGTTGGTGGAGGTCGTCGAGCGGCTGCTGCGGGCGACCGGCAGCTCCGGCCAGCTCGCAGCCCACCCCTTGCAGCGCATCTGGCGCGACGTGCACAGCCTGGCGAGTCACGTGGCCCTGCGCTTCGACCCGGCCGCGGGCGCCTACGGATCGCGCCTGCTGTCCCCGTCCGCCGGGCTCGGCGCTCCGGCCGACACCCCGTGACCCCCGCGGACGCAAGCGATGCCGGTACTCCGGCCCACCCAGGAAAGGCAGCTCGGATGAGCGACTCCACCCCCAGTACCCCGCGCGGCTCGGCGGACCCCTTCGTCCCCGCCGAGCTCTACACGCAGGTGCAGCAGTTCTACGCCCGCCAGATGGGGCTCCTCGACGACGGTTTCCCCGACGCGTGGGCGGACACGTTCACCGAGGACGCCGTCTTCCAGGAGGCGAGCCGTCTCGACGAGCCGCTGCGCGGCCGTGACGCCATCCGGGATTCCTCCCGGGCCCGCAAGAAGCGCCTGGAGGCCGAGGAGATCGACTTCCGGCACTGGCTGGGGATGCTCGACGTCCGCCCGCAGGCGGACGGCTCGCTGCACGCCCGCAGCTACGCGCTGGCCATGCGCACCCGGCGCGGCGGCGAACTCGACATCTTCGCCAGCGTCGTGTGCCACGACCGCCTGGTGTCGGTCGAAGGCGCCTGGCAGGTGGCCGAGCGGGATCTCCACCACGACGGCTCCGGCCGCGACTGACGAGGCTGAGGAGCCCCACGTGAAATTCGGGATCGTCTTCTTCCCCACCGTCGGCCCCGCCGACAAGCCCGCCCAGCAGTACTTCGACGAGGCGCTGCGCCTGGTCGACCTCGCCGAGGAGCTGGGCTTCGACCACGTGAAGATGGTCGAGCACTACTTCTTCTCCTACGGGGGCTACAGCCCCGACCCGGTGACCTTCCTGGCCGCCGCGGCCGGCCGCACCCGGCGGGTGCGGCTCGGTACCAGCGCCACCATCCCCGCCTTCCAGCACCCGGTGAAGCTGGCCGGGAAGCTGGCCATGCTGGACAACATCTCCGGCGGCCGGGTCGACGCGGCCTTCGGGCGGGCCTTCCTGCCGGACGAGTTCAAGGCCTTCGGGATCTCCATCGACGAGTCGAAGGACCGCTTCGTCGAGGGCGTCGAGGCGATCAAGCGGCTGTGGAGCGAGGAGGACGTCGTCTTCGACGGACGGTTCCACCGGTTCGGTCCGGTCACCCTGCTGCCCCGGCCCGTGCAGGAGCCGCACCCGCCGGTGTTCGTGACGACCGCGCGCAGCGCCGAGTCCTGTGCCGAGGCCGGGCGCGACGGGCACAACCTGCAGACCGTGCCGAACGTGATGTCCACCGAGGAGCTGCAGAACCGCCTCGCGCTCTACCGGGCCGAGTGGGCCGCCTCCGGCCGCGCGCCGGGCACCGAGCAGATCCACTTCAGCTACCCGTGCGTGGTCGCCGAGGACGGCGAGGAGGCCCGCGCCAAGGGCCGCCACGACGACGACCGCAACTCGGCGGCGATCCGGGACGCCGTCGCCTCCTGGGGCACCACCCGCTCCGAGGCCTACCCGGGCTACGAGAAGCTGGTCGAGGCCACCAGGACCTCCCACTTCGAGAGCAAGATGGAGCAGCAGAAGCTGCTCATCGGCGCCCCGGAGCAGGTGCGGGCGCAGCTGGAGCAGATCGCCGAGTGGTTCGGCGACGACATCACCATCAGCCTCGGGGTGCACTCGGGCCACCTGTCCTTCGAGGACGCGGCCACCACGATGCGGCTGATGGCCGAGCAGGTCATCCCGAAGCTGGGGGAGGGCGCGTGAGCGGGCGGGAGGAGCGCGTCGTCACCGTGATCGGCGCGGGCACCATCGGACTGGGCTGGATCGCCCTGTTCCTGGGCCACGGTCTGAACGTACGGGTCAACAGCCGGCGCGAGGACGCGCCGCGCATCGTCGCCGAGGGCCTGGAGCTGTTCGCCCCGTACCTGCCGGAGGGCTCCGCGGACCCGGCGGGCTTCGCCGAGCGGCTCACCTTCGAACCGGACCTGGAGCTCGCGGTCGCGGACGCCGACGTCATCGTCGAGAACGCGCCGGAGAACCTGGAGCTCAAGCAGGAGCTGTACGAGCGGATCGGCAAGGCGGCCCCGTCCTCGGCGCTGCTGCTGTCGTCCACCTCCACCCTGAACCCGGACGACATGGGCGCCAGGATGGCCGATTCGAGCCGGCTGGTCGTGGGCCACCCCTTCAACCCGCCGCACGTGGTGCCGCTGGTGGAGGTCGTGGCCGGCGAGCGGACCAGCGAGCAGGCCGTGGCGGAGGCCGTCACCTTCTTCGAGTCGGTCGGCCGGGTGCCGGTGGTCCTGCACAAGCCGATCCTGGCGTTCGCGGCGAACCGGCTCCAGTCGGCGCTGCTGCGCGAGTCCGTGCACCTGGTGCGCGAGGGCGTGGTGACGCTGGAGGAGCTCGACCGGGTGGTCACCCACTCGATCGGGCTGCGCTGGGCGACCGTCGGCCCGTTCCTCGCCTTCCACCTGGGCGGCGGCCAGGGCGGCCTGCGCAAGTGGCTCGGCACGCTCGGCTCCGGTCTGGAGCGCGGCTGGGAGCAGCTGGGCCGTCCCCCGATGGACGACGAGACCATCCGCTCCCTCATCGAGCAGGCGGAGGCGGCGTACGGCTCGAAGACGTACGAGGAACACGTCAAGGACCGCGACGCCAAGCAGACGGCGATCCTGCGCTCGCTCGCGGAGGTCAACGGCCGGCCCTGACGCCCGCCGCGCACGAAGGAGTCCCGGTACGGCCCACGCCGTACCGGGACTCCTTCGTGTCGTGCGCCGGTGCTCAGGAGGCGGCGCGCGCCGTGACCTGCTCCCGGCGGACCTCCCCCTGCGGGGACGGGGGCCGGACGGACCGGGCGGGCTGCGGGACGGGGCTCAGCAGGCGCGCCTGGAGCTGCTTGAGCTCCAGCGAGGGCTCCAGGCCCAGTTCGTCGGCGAGCAGCCGGCGGACGTTCTGATAGGCCTGGAGGGCCTCCGCGCGCCGGCCGGCGGCGCCGAGGGCGCCGATGAGCTGGCTGTGGAACCACTCGTTGAGCGGGTAGTCGTTGATGAGCTTGCGCAGCTCCGGGATGGACTCCCGGTGCCAGCCGAGCTGCTCCTCGCAGGCGATGCGGATCTCGAACGCCCTGATGCGCAGCTCCTCCAGGTGCACGACGTGCCCGGAGAGCAGGTCGCCCGCGGGGAAGTTGGACAGCGCGGGCCCGCGCCACAGGTCGAGCGCCTCGCGGACGGTCCGCAGGGCGGTGGGTGCGTCGCCCTCGGCGAGTTCGAGGCGCGCCTGGGAGACGAGGCGCTCGAATATCCGGATGTCGATCTCGGAGTCGTCCGCCTGGATCGAGTACCCGGGCGGCCTGGTGACGATCAGCGTGCGGCCGGCCGGTGCGAGCGACTCGTTCGTGAACATCCGGCGTGCGTGGTAGATGTACGTCTGGAGCGTCGTGACGGCACTGCGCGGCGGTTTCTCACCCCACAGCTCCTGTATGAGCGCGTCGGCCGTCACGATCTCGCCCGGACGTGTGAGCAGCAGTGCCAGCGTCTGGCAGACCTTGGGGGTCCCCGGCCGGTGGGTCCTGCCGTCGTCCGTGACGATCTCGAATGGTCCGATGAGATTGAAGCGCATGGGTGATGACTCCTCGTCAGCAGAACAGCGGCAATTTCCGAACGGTCGTCGACGGAACCGGGAGCGCAATAGGCGATCCGCCTGGATTATAAGAATTCTCTTCCAGTCCTCAGATGCACGTCAACCAGCCATGTGTCAGAGCGCCGTCAACTTTCGTCAGAATTCTGAACCCCATGCACAATTCCCTTCCCGACAGGTCCTGAAATGCAAAAACACGGCCGCCCCGCCGGATTTCTCCGACGGGGCGGCCGTGTTCTGTGACCGGCTTTCCCCTACTCTCCGAGCAGGTACCGGATGTGCTTGACCAGCTCGCCGATGTCCGGGGTGCGGAGCAGGCTGTAGTGGTCGGCGTCGAGGTCGATGACCGTCGGGGGCTCGGCGGAGTAACCGTTGCTGTTCTCGATGAACGAGTAGTCGTCGCCGCGGGCCTTGAATATGGTCACCGGCGCGGCCAGGGTGCGCTCGGCCAGCTCACGGAACGAGTACTCGAATTCGTAGGTCTGCCCCACGACCGAGATGATCCGCTTCGCCAGATCGACGTCGATTCCCTTCAGTTCGCTGATGAACCCGGCGAAGGACTCCTCGTCCGTGGCGGATTCCAGGCACTTTTCCAGGTCCGGACCCGAAATGGTGCCGGTGAACACCGAGAAGAGGATGGTCGTGTAGGCGCGGTTGGCGAAGGACGCCTCACGGCCGTACACCTTGCCGTTCTCGGCGCGCACGGTCGGCGAGCCCGGGGCGATCAGGAAGAGGTTGTCCACCTTCTCGCCCGCCTGCTCCAGCTGGTAGGCGGTCTCGAAGGCGACGCGGGCGCCGAAGGAGTAGCCCCACAGGGTGTAGGGGCCCTTCGGCTGGAGCTCCTTGATGGCCTCGATGTCGGCCTTGGCCATCTCCGTGATGGTCGCGTACGGGGCCTCGCCCTCGTTGATCCCGTGCGCCTGGATGCCGTAGAACGAGCGGCCGAGGCCGATCTCGCCGGCCAGGGTGCGCAGGTTCATCGGGTAGCCGCCCAGGCCCGGCCAGCACAGCACCGGACGGTCCTTGCCGGTCTCCGCGTGCAGGCGCACCAGCCGGGAGGACTCCTGCGCGACCTCGCGCTCCAGGCGGCGGGAGAGCTTCTCGACCGTGGGGGACTCCAGGACGGACTGCAGCGGCAGGGAGACGCCCAGGCGCGAGTTGAGCTCGCGGATGAGGCCGACGGCGATCAGCGAGTTGCCGCCCGACTCGAAGAAGTCGTCCTGGACCGAGACGCTCTCGCGGCGCAGGGACTTGGCCCAGACCTCCGCGATCTCCTTCTCGGTCTCGGTGCGCGGGGCGACGAAGGGCCGCTCCACGAGCTCGGCGTTGACCTGGTCGGAGGCGGCCAGCGCCTTCGCGTCGATCTTGCCGTTGGCGGACAGCGGCAGCCGCTCGAACACCACGACCCGGTTCGGGATCATGTAGTCCGGCAGGAAGCTGACGAGGTCGTCACGGATCAGCTCCGCCGGACCGCGCATGTGGACGCTGTCCTCGCGCATGCCCTCGTGGCCGAGCTGCTCGTCGCTGACGCGGCCGCCGACGAAGAAGTACGACGGACCGCTCTCGACGCCGTTCGCCTGCAGGACGGAGTCGATCCGGCGGGAGGCCGGCAGCGGGTTGCCGGTCTTCGAGCTGTAGCCCGAGGACATGAAGCCGAGGCCGAGGCCGTTCATCATCAGGTGCTGGAGCTTCTTGCCGAGGGTGACGTAGTGCATCCACTCCTCGGGGGCACGGCTGATCACCGAGATGCCGAAGCTGGCGGCCTGGTACACCGACTGGTTGATCGCGATGACCTGCTTCTTGAGGACGATGTCGTCCGAGAAGCGGGTGAGCGTGCCGTCCGCGTAGCGGTACTGGCCCTCGGGGAGGTTCGCGACCTTGCTGCCGTGGGTCTGGACGTAGACCTCCGCGTGGTCCTCGCGCCGGCCCGTGTGCGGGACCAGCTCGAAGGTGCCGAGGTAGAAGTCCTCCTCGGGCACGTCCAGCAGGTCGCGGACGGCCGGCTCGTAGGCCAGGTCCCGGATGTCGAGGCCGTACGCCGGCAGCACCTGCTCGAAGAGGCCGACGATGTGGCCGGTCTCGATCTCCAGGACCTCCTGGATGTTGTTCTTGTAGACCGGCTCGATGCCGCCGCGCTTGCCGATGAAGTGGATGTGGGCGGTGGGCCGGCCGGTGGCGGCCTTCTCGCTGATCAGGACCAGCTGGTGGCGCTGCGGCTGGTAGTAGTAGTAGCCCGGCTGCAGCCCGCCGACGCCCTCCAGCTCGAAGTACAGCTGCGTCGCGTACAGCGCGCCCGGGGAGGCGTAGCCGTACTTGGGCAGCAGCCGCTCCTCGCTGAGGTACTGGCCGAACCAGCGCAGGATCTGGCCCAGTTCGGCCGGCGCCAGGTCGGCGGCCTTGCGCGAGTAGGCCGCGGGGACCTGGCCGCCGAGGAGCGCCAGCAGGTCGGCCTCGGTGACCGCGCCGCCCTCGTAGAAGCGGTACGTCTTGCGGGCGAAGACCCGGCTGCGCTGCTCGGGGGTCGGCTCGGCGCCCGGCAGGTCGTAGGCGACGCGGGCGGCGAGGTCGGCGTCGTCGCGCAGGCCCGGGTTGGACAGCTGCGCCTTGACCTGGAGCTTGCTCTTCTTCGAGGCGTGGTGGGAGCCGTGGTTGCCCTGGTCCATCAGGGCGGCTTCCTTCTCGCTCAGCTCGACGCAGGCGATGAGGTTCTGGAAGCCGGTGCGGCCGTCGTTCTTGACGATGACGGCGGCGTTGCGGACCCAGTCGTGGTTCTCGATCGCCAGGGATATCTCGTCCAGCTCGACGCGGTAGCCGCGCAGCTTGACCTGGTTGTCGGCGCGGCCGGCGAACTGCACGGTGCCGTCCGGGTTCCACTGGCCCAGGTCGCCCGTCTTGTAGAGGCGGACCGGACCGGCGCCCTCGGTGACCTCGATCTCCAGGAAGCGCTCGGCGGTCAGGTCGGGGCGGTGCAGGTAGCCGCGCGCCAGCTGACCGCCGCCGATGTACAGCTCGCCGATCTCGCCGACGCCGACGGGCTTGAGGTCCTCCTTGCCGAGGATGTGGTACTCGGTGTCGGCAACCGGGGCGCCGATGGAGATGGACTGCGGCGCCTCGCCCAGCTCGGCGGGGTCGACCGCGTACGAGGAGGAGTTGATGGTGCACTCGGTCGGCCCGTAGACGTTGATCAGGGCGCGGCCGGGCATCTCCTGCGTGGTCTGGATCGCCAGGAGGCGCGAGAGGGCCTCGCCACCGCTGAAGATCTGCTGCAGGGAGGTGCACTCGGGGAACTTCTCGGTGTCGAGCAGGCCCTGGAGCAGGGTGGGGACGCACTGCAGGGTGGTCACGCCGTACTTGACGATGGTCTCGATGAGGCCCTCGGGGTCGGCGTAGACGCCGGGGGCGCCCATGACGACGGTGGCACCGTTGGCCGGGGAGAGGATCTCCCACTGGGCGGCGTCGAAGCTCATCGGGGTCTTCTGCAGGATGGTCTTGCTGCGGTCGATGCCGTAGGTCTCGCGCAGCCAGCCGAGCTGGCTGACGATGCTGTGGTGCTCGATCATCACGCCCTTCGGCTTGCCCGTGCTGCCGGAGGTGTAGATGACGTAGGCGAGGCTGTCGGGGCGGGCGCCCTCGATGGCCGGGGCCACCTGGCCCTCGGGCAGGACGAACGCCTCGGACTCGCGCAGGGTGACGACCCTGACGTCCTGCGGGGCCAGCTCGCGCAGGCGGGTGACCAGGCGCTGCTGCGCCAGGATGATCTTCGCCTGGCTGTTCTCGATCATGTAGCGGAGCCGGTCCTCGGGGTACTCCGGGGACAGCGGCAGGTAGGCGGCGCCGGCGGACAGGATGCCCCAGGCGCCGACCATCAGGTCGATGGACGGCTCGACGAAGAGGCCGACGCAGTCGTCCGTCGAGACCCCGAGGTGTCTGAGGTACTCGGCGAGGGCGGAGCTTCTGGACGCCAGCTCGCGGTAGGTGAGCTTCTCGTCCCGGTAGGCGACGGCGGTCGCCTCTGGGTGCTCCGCGACCCGCTTCGCCAGCAGGTCGGGCAACGTGGTGGTGCCGCGCAGGGTGGGCTCAAGCACGCTGGTCTCCTGAAGAGTCATTTCCCGCTTCCTTACGTTCCGTTGTGGAGCAACGGGCGCGTGCGAAACGCCCCCGCACCGGGCCCCGGTGTGTCGGTGAGCCCGCGATGCGACACCTCGCCCGCGCGGGGGGCGCGTCCGCCCGGAGGCGGACACCCGGCACGGTGGGCGTCGGCGGCCGGAGCTGCGTCCGGCCGGGAAAACCGAAGAACGAGGGCGCAAGGCCGGAGCCTCACCACCCGGGATGACCGGAACGGCGCGGTGCGTGCGGCCGCCCTCCCCCAATGGACGGACGGGCCCCCGTCGGCCCGTCCGTCCGGGCGTTCACCGGCTCTGGAGGAGCCGGGTCACTGATCCGTTCTCGAAGACCTCGCGAGAGGCTCCGGCAATGAGCGGGGCGATGGACAGGACGGTGACCTTGTCCAGTCCGAGCGCCCCGGGCACCGGCAGGGTGTCCGTGAAGACGAACTCGCTGACGCGCGAGTTCTTCAGCCGGTCCGCGGCGGGGCCGGAGAGCACCCCGTGCGTGGCCGCCACGATGACGTCCTTCGCCCCCTGGGCGAAGAGGGCGTCGGCCGCGGCGCAGATGGTGCCGCCGGTGTCGATCATGTCGTCGACCAGGACGCACACGCGGTCGCGCACGTCGCCGACCACCTCGTGGGCCGTGACCTGGTGGGCCACGTCCTTGTCGCGCCGCTTGTGGACGATCGCGAGCGGGGCGCCCAGCCGGTCGCACCAGCCGTCCGCCACGCGCACGCGGCCCGCGTCGGGCGAGACCACGGTCAGGTCCTCGCGGTCCACCTTGGAGCCGATGTAGTCCGCGAGGACCGGCATGGCGAAGAGGTGGTCCACGGGGCCGTCGAAGAACCCCTGGATCTGGTCGGCGTGCAGGTCAACCGTGAGGATCCGGTCCGCGCCGGCCGTCTTGAGCAGGTCCGCCACCAGGCGGGCCGAGATGGGCTCCCGGCCGCTGTGCTTGCGGTCCTGGCGGGCGTACCCGTAGAACGGCAGGATCACGGTGATGCTGCGGGCCGAGGCCCGCTTCAGCGCGTCGATCATGATCAGCTGTTCCATGATCGACTTGTTGATCGGCGCCGTGTGGCTCTGGACCACGAAGCAGTCCGCGCCGCGCACGGAGGCGTGGTAGCGGATGTAGATCTCGCCGTTGGCGAAGTCGATCGCCTTCGTCGGGACCAGCGTCGTGCCCAGCTCGGCGGCGATCGCCTCGGCCAGCTCGGGGTGTGCGCGCCCCGAGAACAGCAGCATCTGCCCGGTCTCGCTCACGCGGCGCCGGCCTCGGCGAGGGTCGGGTAGTCGGTGTAACCGGTGTGGTCGCCGCCGTAGAACTTGCTCTGGTCGGCCTCCGCCAGGGCGGCGCCGGTCCGGATGCGCTCGGTCAGGTCCGGGTTGGCGAGGAACGCCGAGCCGAAGGCGACCGCGCAGGCGACACCGGTCTCCAGCGCCTCGGTGGCGATCTCGGCGTTGACCGGGACGCCGTTCTCCGGGTGCGGGCACAGGATGATCGTGCCGGTCCACTGCGCGCGCAGGGCGGCGATGTGGTCGCGGTTGCCGCCCTCCAGGATGTGCAGGAAGGCCACCGGCGGGAGGGCCGCGACGAGCGCCTCGTAGAGGGCGTGGGTGTCGCCCTCGACGATGTCGTTGTACGGGTTCGACGGCGAGATGCGCACGCCGACGCGGTCGGCGCCGATGCGCTCGGAGACCGCCTCGATCACCTCGATCGCGAAGCGGACGCGGTTCTCGACCGAACCGCCGTACTGGTCGGTGCGCTGGTTGCTGTTCTCCGCCAGGAACTGGTGGAGCAGGAAGCCGTTGCCCGCGTGGATCTCGACGCCGTCGAAGCCGGCCTCGATGGCGAGCTCGGCGGAGTCCGCGTGCTCCTTGACGACCTCGGCGATCTCCTCGACCGTCAGGGCGCGCGGCTCGGGGTAGTCGAGCGGGCCCTCGGGGCCGTAGGCCTGGCCGGCCGCGGCGACGGCGGACGGGGCGACCGACTGGTGGCCGCTCGGGTACAGCGAGGGGTGGCCGATGCGGCCGGCGTGCATGAGCTGCACCACGATCTTGCCGCCCGCGGCGTGCACGGCCTCGGTGACGGGCTTCCAGGACTCGGCCTGCTCCCGGGTGTGCAGACCCGGGCTGTTGCCGAAGCCCTGGCCCACGGCGCTGGGCTGCGCGCCCTCGGTGATGATCAGGCCGGCGCCGGCCCGCTGGCCGTAGTAGGTGGCCATCAGGTCGGTGGCCAGACCCTCGGCGGTGGCCCGGTTGCGGGACATGGGCGCCATGACCACTCGGTTGCTCAGGGCCAGCTTCCCCAGGGTGACCGGCTCGAACAGCTTCTCGGACATGTGTCTCTCCAGACTGAGGTCAACGCGTGGTGCGGTGGTGGAACGGAAAACGCCCGTGGGCGGGACGGATCAGCGGCCCGCGAGTTCGGCGAGGTGACGGGAGTGGGCGACGGCCAGCCGGCCGGCGGCCTCGGCGCAGGAGGCGAGGACGGCCATGTTGGCCTTGGCCGAGCGGCCCTCGGTCGCCGCGTCGACGGCGCGCATCAGGTACTTGGTGATGGCCTGGCCCGACACCCCGTCACGGGTGGCCTCGGCGACCGCGGCGCGGATGGCCGTGTCCACCTCGGTGGAGTCGATGGCGTCCTCCTCCCTGACCGGGGTGGTGATCAGGAAGGAGCTGTTGTTGCCGAGGGCCCAGTGGGCCTCGACGGCGCGGGCGATGACCTGCTCGTCGTCCAGGCGGTGGGGCGCCTTGTGGCCGCTCGTACGGCAGTAGAAGGCGGGGAAGTCGTCCGAGCGGTAGGCGACGACGGGGACGCACTGCGTCTCCAGGTACTCCAGGGTCAGACCGAGGTCGAGGATCATCTTCGCGCCCGCGCAGACGACGGCGACCTTGGAGCGGGTGAACTGGATGAGGTCCGAGGACACGTCCCAGGTCTCCTGGGCGCCCCGGTGCACGCCGCCGATGCCGGCGGACGAGAAGAACGGGATCCCCGCGAGCTCGGCGGCGACGACGGAGGTGGCCACGGTGGTGGCACCGAGGCCGCCCTGCGCCAGCACGACCGGCAGGTCCCGGCTGGACACCTTGGGGATGCCCGGCAGGGACGCGAAGCGCTCGATGTCGGAGTCGCTCATGCCGACCCGGATCTCACCGGCCTCGATGCAGATCGTCGCGGGCACGGCGCCACCGGCCCGTACGGCGTCCTCCACCTTGCGGGCGGTGGCCGCGTTGTCCGGGTAGGGCAGGCCGTGCGTGATGACGTTGCTCTCCAGGGCGACGACGGCCGCGCCCTCGTGGAGGGCCTCGCGGACCTCCTCGGTGTAGACGACGGGGATGCCGTTGCTTGCGCTCATCGGGGCTCTCTCAACTCTCGTTCCAGTAGCCGGGCGCTTTGATCAGCTCGTCCCGGCGGGCCGCTATCTCGGCGAGGACCTGGCTGTCCCAGTCCTCCGGTGTGACCGGCTCAAGGGAGATCGAGACGGTGTCCTCCCCGGTGGCGAAGGTGCTCGTCACAGCGGCGGTGACCGCTTCGTCGATGGCCCTGAGCTGCTCTTCCGTGAAGTTCCTCGGGTAGTGCCGGACGTGGATGTGGGGCACGGTCTCGGTCCTCTCACGGAGTGGTGCGCGTTCTGGTGGCTCGGACGTGCGTGTCTGTGGGGGGGTGGGCGGCACACCGCGGACGGGGGAGACCGCGGTGTGCCACCACCGCTCCCCGCCCGCGCCCAGGGGGGAAGGGGCCCGGCGGCGGGGAGTCTCGGGCGGGGGCCGTCGGGGCGTTACGCCTCGACGGATTCCCGCTGGGCAGGGCGGGCCGGCTCGGGCCGCGGCTGCTTGCGGCCCGGCCGCGGCTGGGCCAGGAAGACCGCGCCGACGACGATCAGCGCTCCGACGATCTGGAGCGGCGAGAGCGACTGGTCGAGGACGAAGTAGCCGAGCAGGGTGGCCGCCAGGGGGGAGGCGAAGCTCAGGAACGAGACGGCCAGGGCGGGCAGGCGCTGCACTCCGCGGAACCAGATCGCGTAGGCGAACAGGGCCCCGATGAGACCGAGGTAGAGGAAGCCCCAGACGTTCTTGCCGGTGATCTCGTCGGGCAGGCCCTCGCCGATCAGCGCGATCGGGAGCAGGACCAGACCGCCGACGGTCAGCTGCCAGCCCGTGAAGGGCAGCAGGCCGACGCCCTCGGGGCGGCCCCAGCGCTTGGTCAGCACGATGCCGGAGGCCATGCTGAGCGCGCCCAGCAGGCCGGCGATGACACCGGTGGCGTTCAGCCCGGCGTTCGGCTGGAGGACGAGCAGCGCCACGCCGGCCGCGCCGAGCGCGCAGGCGCCCAGGTGGATCCGCCGGATCTTCTCCTTCAGCAGGACCGCTCCGAGCAGCAGCACGATCATCGGCTGGATGGACATCACCAGCGCGGCGACACCGCCCGGCAGGTGGTAGGCGGCCACGAAGAGCAGGTAGAAGAAGGCGCCGATGTTCAGGACGCCCAGGACCAGGGCCCGCCACCACCAGATCCCCTTCGGCAGCGTACGGCCGAAGAGCACCAGGATCAGACCGGCGGGCAGGGCGCGGAGCACCGCCGCCAGCAGGGGGCGTCCCTCGGGCAGCAGTTCCGTGGTGACCAGGTACGTCGAACCCCAGATCGCCGGGGCCAACGCGGTGAGCGCGGAGTCCGCGAGGGTGCGGCTGCTCTTCATCGGGTGGCTCCCGAGTCGGTCGTGCCGAAGAAGCGGTCACCGAAGTCGCCGATGCCCGGGATCATGAACGCGTGCTCGTTGAGGCGCTCCTCGACCGAGGAGGTGACGATCTTGATGGCCGGGTGCTCGCGGTGGACCGCGGCGATGCCCTCGGGTGCGGCGAGGAAGTTGACGAAGACGATGTTCTCCTCGCGGACGCCCGCGTCGAGCAGCACGCCGATGGCGGCGTTGGCGCTGCCGCCGGTGGCGAGCATCGGCTCCAGGAGCAGGACGTGCCGGTCCGCGATGTCGGCCGGCAGGTTCTGGTAGATCAGGTGCGGAAGCTTGGTGGTCTTGTTCCGCTGGATGAGGACCTTGCCGACGCGGATGTTCGGCACGACCTCGCGCAGCTCGTCCACCATGGAGTCACCGGCCCGGATCACGGGCACGGCGCACAGCTTCGGGACGAACTTGAGTCCTTCGTACGTCTCGCCGACCGGCGTGACGACCTTCTGCTTGTCGAACGGCAGCTGGTCGAGGGCCGATTCGAGCAGGAGGCGGATGATGCGCCGGGAGTAGAACACGAAGTCCGCACGCGACGCGTCGCGGTCCCGGATGATCGTGTGCATGGCCCGGAGCTGGTTGGTCTGCGGCAGCGGGTGGACGTTGTGGTGGCCGGTCGCCATGAGAACCTGCTTCTCGTCGGTCGGTGGAGACGGGCTGCGGCCGGGCCCGGGGCCCAGGGCCCCGGGCGGCCGCAACCGCATGGTGAGGTACCGAGGTCAGGAGCCCGCGATCTCGGCGAACGCCTTGCGCGACTCGGCCACGAACTTCGCGACCTTGGCGCGGTCCTTGCGGCGGTCGTCGCCCTCCAGGAGGCTGTGGGCGTCGACGGCGGCGGGCTTGACGAAGCGGATCGCGTCGGCCACGTTCTCCGGGCTCAGGCCGCCGGCCATCATCAGGGGCTTGGGGGAACGGCGCACGAGCTCGGCGCTGACGTTCCAGTCGTGGGTGAGGCCGGTGGCGCCCTTGGCACCGGTGGCCGGGTTGAAGGTGTCGGTGATGAACATGTCCACCACGTCCGCGACCTCGTCGACGAGCTTGAGCAGCTCCTCGGCGTTGTCCTCCTTCACGACCAGGCTCTTGAGCACGTAGAGGTCGGGGCGGTTGGCCTTGAGCTTGCGCAGTTGCTCCGGCTCGACGTCGCCGTGGAGCTGAACGGCCTTGACCCCGAGCTGGGTGGTGAACGCGCTGATCTCGTCGGCATCCGTCATGTAGCTGATGAGGACGCCCTCCTGAGGTGCCTTCAGGCCGGCGATGATCTCCGTGGCCGCGGCCTCGGAGATGTCGTCCTTGCCCGACGGGAGGCGGAGCGGGAAGCCGAACCAGTCGACGCCCTCCTCGGCCAGCAGAGCGGCCTCCTCGGCGTCGATGATGCCGGCGACCTGGACCAGGTCCTTCACGTCACTCATGTGTGTTCCTTTTCGGGATGAATCTTATGAATCAAAGCGAGTTAGGGCAGAACGAGGTGACGTGCCCCGGTATGACGGATTCGTTACACGTCTCGGGATGCTCACGAAAAGCCTCATTGATACCGATCCAAGGGTCAACGGGCTTTATGTCAGATCCGCGTCAACCTTCTTCAGGTATCGGTCAGGGCGTCGCCACGGGAGCGGTGAGGGCGGCGTCGCGGGCGAGCAGACGCTCCTCCAGGAAGGCGAGGACCCGCAGGTGGTAGGTGCGGGCGGCCCAGCCGAGACTGATGTTATGACCGGAATCGGGCTGGCGGACAGCCTCCACGGGGGCCCCGGACAGCGGACTCAGGAGTTCCTCCAGAGCCCCGCCGTCGGTCCTCCACCACAGCTCCTGTTCCGCGAAGGTGAAGCGGACCGGGACCCCCACCCGGGCCGCGATCGCGGGGTACGCGTCCGGCCACCGCATGGTCTCCCGGGCCTCCAGGACCGGCACCGGACGGATCAGTTCCGCGCCTTGCCGGAAGGCGTCCGGCGGGTAGAAGCGCAGCGCCCCCCAGTGCCGGCGCCACTGGCTCCGCAGGTCCGCCGTCGTCCCGGGCAGCTGCCCGAGCTCCACGGCGAAGCGCCGGCCGAGACCGCTCAGGTCCACGCCGAGCGGCGCGAAACCGTCCCCGGCACCCGCGGCGGACAGGGCGAGCCGGCCGCCGTTGGAGTGGGCCACGAGGAAGTAGCCCGCGCCGAGTTCGTGGCCGCGGGCGAAGTCCTCCAGGGCCGCGAGCAGGGTTTCGGTCTGCCCGGCGAGCTCCTGCCCCTCGGGCAGCGCCGCCGCCGAGGCCCCGTAGCCGGGCCGGTCCAGGGAGAGGACGGTGTAGCCCAGGGAGGCGCCGAGTTCGAGCAGCGAGAGCCCGGGGCGGGCCCGGCTGTCGAAGTAGCCGGCGCTCATCCCGGCGCCGTGCAGGGCCACCACGACGGCCCGGGGCACGGGCCGCGCCGGCAGCGCGAGGAGTCCGGACAGCGGAACGCCGGCCGCGTCGAGGACGACGGGCCGGATCCCGGGGGTTGCGGGCGGCGGTGGGGCGGCCATGCGGCTCCTCCTGGAGGGGAACGGGGGTCAGCGGTGGTGGCGTACCGTCCGGCCCCGGGCGACGGCGAGGCCCCAGGCCGCCCGCCGCCGCAGGAGTGTGGTCAGGGGCGGCACGGGGTGGCCCGGGGCGCGGGGCGCGGGCTCGCGCAGCGGATCGGGTGCGGCCTCGCGTACGGGCTCGCGCGCCGGGACCCAGTACCCGGCGATCTGCACGGCGTTCATCCGGTCCTCACAGCTGGACTCCGGTCAGTTCGGGGAGGCGGACGCCCGAGTCCCACACGACGTGGAAGGCGACGTGGCTCAGCCGCCAGCCGGCCCCGGTGCGCACGGCGCGGGCCTCGGCGTACCCGCCGACGTCGAAGTGGGCGGGCGCCGCGTCCGTGATGTGGTGGACGTGGGTGGTGATCTGCTGGACGCGCAGCGTGGCCCGGTCGCCGTCGAGGTCGATGCGGTGGCCGGCGCTGAGGTGGTGGGTGCGCGCCCACCGTTCACCGGCCTCGCGCTGGAAGGCGGTGAAGGCCTCGATGCCGGTGCAGACGCCGATCGGGAAGGCGAAGGTGACGTCCTCGGTGAACAGCGAGGCGAAGCGCTCGCGGTCCCGGCCGGGCGGGCCGCCGGTGTCGAGGGCGCAGACGTAGCGGTCGAAGAGCTCGCGCAGCTCGGCGTGGTCGCGCAGGACCCGGACCTGCTCGCGCAGATCCGCGATCTCGTCGTGGGGCGAAGGCATGGCCTCTCCAGAGGGCGGACTTCATGGGCGGGTACGGCGTGGCGGCTCCGGACGGCCCCGCGCGGTGACCGCTCACAGGACGCGGGCGCGGCGCCGGATCCCGTCGAGCAGTTCCGCCTGGCGCAGCACCGCGCCGTCGGGCGCGGCGGCGGTGCGCACGGCGGCGGCGAACGCGGCCACCGTGCGCAGCACCTGGTCGTCGGCGGCGAGGACGATCTCCTCGGTGCCGGTGCGGCGTTCGAACAGGACCCGGGGCGGGTGGCCGGCGGGCGGGGTGAAGGCCCGGTCGACGGTGAGGCGCCCCGTGCTGCCGGTGATCTCGTAGCGGGAGCGGTAGCCGTGGTCGAGGCCGAAGGCCAGCTGCGCGCAGACCCCGGACGGGTCGCGCAGCAGGGCCGTGCCGGAGGTGTCGACGGCCCGGCCGGGTCCGCCGCGCACCAGGACGGCGGCCTCGGTCTCCAGCCGGTCGCCGAGGAAGTGCAGGGCGGCCCGGACGGGGTAGACGCCGGTGTCCCACAGGGCGCCGCCGCCGAGGGCCGGGTCGTGGCGGATGTCCGTGTCGGGCAGCCGGGGTATGGCGAACTCGGCGTGGAACGCGCGGAGTTCGCCGATGGCCCCGTCGGCCACGAGGGCGCGGACGGCGGCGTGCTGGGAGTGGTGGACGAACATCACGTTCTCGCGGAGCACCCGGCCGCGTTCCCCCGCCAGGGCCACCAGCCGGCGGGTGGTGGCGAGGTCGGTGGTCAGGGGCTTCTCCGCGAGGACGTGTTTGCCCGCGCGCAGCGCCGCCTCCACCCACTCGGCGTGCAGGGCCGCCGGGAGCGGGACGTAGACGGCGTCGACGTCGGGGCGCTCCAGCAGGGCCCGGTAGCCGGTGACGGCCCGGCAGCCGGCCTCGGCGGCGGTGGAGCGGGCTTTCGCGGCGTCCCGGCTGGCGACGGCAACGAGTTCGGTTGCGGGGCAGTCCCGCAGGGCGGGCAGCATCCGGCGGCGGGCGATGTCGGCGCATCCGAGGACGCCGATGCGCAGGGGGTCCATCAGAGCCGTACCGCTCCCGTGGTCAGGCAGGAGAGCAGAGTGCGGGCCTGCACGTTGAGGTAGTGGTTGTGCCGCAGCAGCGCGGTGAGCTGGCCGGGGGTGGCCCACAGGTATCCGGGCGGAGCCTGGAGCGGGGCCTGGTCCTCGTCCACGTCGAGGAAGAGGTAGCGGCTCTCGGCGTTGAGGAACCGGCCGCCCTCCTCGGAGTGCAGGGCCTCGTAGCGGATCCGCGCCGGGTCGGCGCCGAGCACCAGGTCCAGGAAGGGCGGGCGTTCGGCGTCCGGCAGGTGGGCGTAGTTGGCGGGGGTGTACTGGACGGTGGGGCCGAGCTCGACCGTCTCGGCGAAGCCTGCCTCGACCCGGGCGTGCACCAGCAGGTGGGCGACGCCGCCGATCCGGCGGGTCAGGAAGGCGGTGACGCCGGTGCCGACGGGCTCGAACAGCGGCTGCGTCCAGCCGGAGACCTCGCGGCTGCCCGCCTGGACGGCGACCGCGACGACGCCGAACCAGCGGCCCTCCTCGTGGTCGATGGAGTGTTCGGTGCGCTTCCAGCCGGGCAGGTCCGCCAGGGGCACGCGGTCGGCGGCCACGTCGTGGCGGGAGCGTTCGGCGGTGAACCAGGACCGCAGCTCGGTGTCCCGGTGCAGGGCGAGGCCGTCCGGGTCCGCGTGGGGCGCGCAGGCGAGCACGGTGCGGGCGTCCATGTTGACGAGGTTGTCCCGGTGGAGCAGCTCGCCGATCTGGCCGAGGGTCAGCCAGCGGAAGTCCTCGTGCTCGGGCACCTCGCCCACGGCCTCGACGAGCATGTTGCGGTTGCTCTTGCGCAGGAACCACGAGCCGTGCTCGGACTGGAGCACGTCGGCGAGGACCCGGCCCCGGCGGGGGTCGGTGAAGTACTCGACGTAGCGCACGTCGGCGCCCCGGTGGGCCTTGGTGTAGTTGCTGCGGGTGGCCTGCACCGTCGGGGACAGCTGGAGCAGGTTGCGGTTGCCCGGCTCCATCTTGGCCTGCATCAGGAAGTGCGGGACTCCGTCGAACTCCTTGACCAGGATCCCGAGGATGCCGACCTCGGGCTGGCGGATGATCGGCTGGTGCCACTGCCGGTCGCGGCCGTCGGTGGAGGTGGTCACCCGCAGGCCCTCGACGGTGAAGAACTTCCCGCTGCGGTGGCCGAGGTTGCCGCTGCCGGGGTCGAAGGACCAGCCGTCGAGTCCGGCGAAGGGGATGCGCTCGACCCGGAAGCGGTGGGCCCGGCGGCGTTCCTCCAGCCAGCCGTGGACCTCGTCGGTGTGCCGTACGACCCCCTGCCGGACGGCGGCGGAGCGGGCGAAGCGCTCGGCGGCGTCCGCGTCGAAGCGGGGGCCCGGCACCGGACGGGCGGGGGCGGGGGCGCTCACGCGTGGCCCCCGACGAACTCCTTGACGGAGGAGATCACGTAGTCGAGCATCTCCTCGGTCAGCGCCGGGTAGACGCCGATCCAGAAGGTCTGGTCGGTGATGACGTCGCTGTTGGTGAGGTCCCCGACGATGCGGTGGGGCTGGTCGATGTAGGCGGGGTGGCGGGTGAGGTTGCCCGCGAACAGGCGCCGCGTGCCGATCTTGCGCCCCTCCAGGAAGTCCACGAGGGCGGCCCGGCTGTAGGGGGCCTCGGGGTCCACGGTGAGCGCGAAGCCGAACCAGCTCGGGTCGCTGCGCGGGGTGGCCTCGGGGAGGATCAGGTACGGAACCCCGTCGAGGCCGTCGCGCAGCCGGCGCCAGTTGCGGCGGCGGGCGTCGCAGAACCCGTCGAGCTTGTCCAGCTGGGTGAGCCCGAGCGCCGCCTGGATGTCGGTGGCCTTCAGGTTGTAGCCCACGTGGGAGAAGATGTACTTGTGGTCGTAGCCCTCGGGGAGGGTGCCCATCTGGTAGTTGAAGCGCTTGAGGCACTTGTTGGTCTCGCCCGGCTCGCACCAGCAGTCCCGGCCCCAGTCGCGCAGCGATTCCACGATGCGGGCGAGCGCCAGGTTCGAGGTCAGGACGCAGCCGCCCTCGCCCATGGTCAGGTGGTGGGCCGGGTAGAAGCTCACGGTGGTGATGTCGCCGAAGGTGCCGGTGAGCTTCCCGTCGTAGGTGGAGCCGACGGCGTCGCAGTTGTCCTCGATCAGGAACAGGTCGTGCTCCTGCGCCAGCTGGGCGATCTCGGCGACCTCGAAGGGGTTGCCGAGGGCGTGGGCGATCATGATGGCGCGGGTCTTGGGGCCGATGGCCCGGGCGACGCGTTCGGCGGTGGTGTTGTAGGTGCCGAGTTCGACGTCGACGAAGACCGGTACGAGCCCGTTCTGGATGATCGGGTTGACGGTGGTGGGGAAGCCGGCGGCGACCGTGATGACCTCGTCGCCCGGCCGCAGCCGCCGGTCCTCCAGCAGGTGGGAGGTGAAGGCCGTCATCGCCAGCAGGTTGGCGGAGGAGCCCGAGTTGGTCAGGTGCGCCTTGCGGTGGCCCAGCTTGCGGGCGAAGCGCGACTCGAACCGGCGCGAGCTGGGTCCGGCGGCGATCCGCATCTCCAGCGCCGCCTCGACCAGGGCCGTGCGGTCGCGCTCGTCGAGGACGGCGCCGGCCGGCCAGATCTCGGTGGTGCCGGGCACGAAGGGCCGGGTGTCCTGGGCGTCCTGGTGGAACTTGGCCGTCTCGTCGAGGATGAGCCCCTTGTGGACGTTCATGACGTGGTGGTCCCTTCACGGCCCTTGCGGCCGAGGTCGTCGGTGCGGTGCTTCACGGCCTTCCACCAGCCCGGGTTGTCCCGGTACCAGGCGACGGTGTCGGCGAGGCCCTGCTCGAAGGGGATCCGCGGGGCGTACCCGAGCTCCTCGCGGATCTTCGTCTCGTCCAGGGCGTAGCGCAGGTCGTGGCCCTTGCGGTCGGCCACCCGGCGCACGGCCGAGGCGTCGGCCCCGCACAGGGCCAGCAGCCGCTCGGTGATGTGCAGGTTGGTCTGCTCGTTGCCGCCGCCGACGTTGTAGACCTCGCCGGACCGGCCCCGGTCCAGGACCAGGGCGATGGCCCGGCAGTGGTCGTCCACGTGCAGCCACTCGCGGACGTTGCGGCCGTCCCCGTACAGCGGCACCCGCTCGCCCTCCAGCAGGTTCGTCACGAACAGCGGGATCAGCTTCTCGGGGTGCTGGTGGGGCCCGTAGTTGTTGGAGCAGCGGGTGATCGACACGTCGAGGCCGTGGGTGCGCCAGTAGGCGCGGGCGATGAGGTCGGAGGAGGCCTTGGAGGCGGCGTACGGGGAGTTGGGCAGCAGCGGCCGCTCCTCGGTCCAGGCGCCCTCGTCGATGGAGCCGTACACCTCGTCGGTGGACACGTGCACCACGCGGCCGACGCCGGTGGCCAGGCAGGCGTCCAGCAGGGTCTGGGTGCCGCCGACGTTGGTGCGGACGAACTCGGCCGCGGAGTGCACGGAACGGTCCACGTGCGACTCGGCCGCGAAGTGCACCACCGCGTCGTGACCGGGCAGCAGGGAGCGCAGCAGCGCCTCGTCGCAGACGTCCCCCCGGACGAAGTCCAGCCGGGGGTGGGCGGCCGGGAGGTTCTCCCGGTTGCCAGCGTAGGTGAGCTTGTCGAGGACCGTGACCCGGTCCTCCTCGTGGCCCGGGTACCCGCCGTCGAGCAGGGTCCGGACGAAGTGCGAGCCGATGAACCCGGCCCCGCCGGTGACCAGCAGCCTCATGACGCCTCCTCGCGGCGCGTCCGTCCGAGGACGGGGTGTGTCATGTCGTCTCTCCTTGGGAGGAAGGGGGGTGCGCGGCGGGCGCCGTCAGGCGGACCGCGGCTCGCCGCGGCGGTCGCGCCAGGTGCGCGGACCGAGGAAGCCGCGCAGCCGCTCGGGGCGCTGCCAGCCGGCCAGGGCGGGACCGCTGCCCGCCGTGCCTCCGTGCCGGCCCTCGTGGGCCGCTGCCCGGGCCAGCACGACGGCGGTCAGCGCGGCGAGTTCCGCGGCGTCGGGCCGTCCTTTGACGACGCGGATGAGATGGTCGGGGGCTTGCGCGTCCACGGGCTGCTCCTCGTCTCGTGACGTCCCGCCGGCTGTCACTGCGGCGGGTTTCCGTGCTTGCGGCTGGGCAGGTCGGCGTGCTTGGCGCGCAGCATCGCCAGGGAGCGGATCAGCACCGGGCGGGTGTCGCGCGGGTCGATGACGTCGTCCACGAGGCCGCGCTCGGCGGCGTAGTAGGGGTGCATCAGCTCGCTCTTGTACTCGGCGATGCGCTGCGCGCGCACGGCCTCGGGGTCCTCGGCGGCGTTGATCTCGCGCCGGAAGACCACGTTCGCGGCGCCCTCGGCGCCCATCACGGCGATCTCGTTGGTGGGCCAGGCCAGGGCCAGGTCGGCGCCGATGGAGCGGGAGTCCATGACGATGTACGCGCCGCCGTAGGCCTTGCGCAGCACCAGGGAGATGCGGGGCACGGTCGCGTTGCAGTACGCGTACAGCAGTTTGGCGCCGCGCCGGATGATGCCGTTGTGCTCCTGGTCCACGCCCGGCAGGAAGCCCGGTACGTCGACCAGGGTGACCAGGGGGATGTTGAAGGCATCGCAGAACTGGACGAACCTGGCACCCTTCTCGGAGGCCTCGATGTCCAGGACCCCGGCCATCGCCGAGGGGTTGTTCGCGACGATGCCGACCACGTGCCCGTCGAGCCGGGCCAGCGAGCACACCAGGTTGGGTGCCCAGCCCGGGTGCACCTCGAAGTGCTCGCCGTCGTCGACGACCTCCTCGATGACCCTGCGGATGTCGTACGCCTGGCCGGACTGCACCGGGACCAGGTCGAGCAGCGCGTCGCCGGGCCGGTCGGCCGGATCCCCGGAGCGTTCCACGGGCGCCAGCTCGCGGTTGTTGGAGGGGAGCAGCCCCAGCAGGTAGCGGACCTCGGCGATGCAGGTCTCCTCGTCGTCGTACGCGAAGTGCGCGACGCCGGATTCGCGGGCGTGGACGTCGGCGCCGCCGAGGCCGTTCTGGGTGATCTCCTCGCCGGTGACGGCCTTGACCACGTCGGGTCCGGTGATGAACATCTGCGAGGTCTCGCGGACCATGAAGACGAAGTCGGTGAGCGCCGGGGAGTAGGCCGCCCCGCCCGCGCACGGGCCGAGCATCACCGAGATCTGCGGGATGACCCCGGAGGCCCGGGTGTTGCGCCGGAAGATGCCGCCGTACCCGGCGAGCGCGGAGACGCCCTCCTGGATGCGGGCGCCCGCGCCGTCGTTGAGGGAGACCAGCGGGGCGCCGGCCGCCTCGGCCATGTCCATGATCTTGTGGATCTTCGTGGCGTGGGCCTCGCCCAGCGCGCCGCCGAAGATCCGGAAGTCGTGCGCGTAGACGAAGACCGTGCGCCCGTCCACGGTGCCCCAGCCGGTGACGACGCCGTCGCCGTACGGCTTCTTCGCCTCCAGCCCGAATCCGCTGGCCCGGTGCCGGCGCAGCGGCTCCACCTCGGTGAACGACCCCTTGTCGAGCAGCAGGGCGATCCGTTCGTGGGCCGTCAGCTTGCCCTTGGCGTGCTGACGGCCGGTCGCTCCCTCGTCGCCGCTGCGCGCGGACTCCTTGATCCCCGTGAGCTCGTCGATCCGGTGGTGGATCGTGTCGTCCGCTCCTTGCATGGTTCTCCCACCCTTTCCGTGGGTCGATGGTCAGACTGTGGCGGCGGTGAGCGCGTCCACGGCCCCCAGGAGCCGGTCCGCGGTGCACGTCGGATGGACCCGGGCGCCCGGCAGGATGCGGCGCACCAGTCCGCTCAGCACCCGGCCGGGGCCCACCTCCACGTACCGGTCGACGCCCGAGCCGGCGAGCGTCGCCACCGCCTCGGTCCAGCGCACCGGGCTGGTCAGCTGGCCGCGCAGGGTCACGGCGGCCTCGGCGGCCGTCGTCACCCACCCGCCGGTGACGCCGGAGACCAGCGGGACGGCCGGATCGCGGAACTCCGTGGCGATCAGCGTCTCGGTGAACTCCGCCGCGGCCTCGCCCAGCAGGCTGGAGTGGAAGGGTCCGCCGGTGCGCAGCCGCTCCACCCGTGCCCCGGCCGCCCCGGCCTCCCGCGCGACCCGCTCCACCGCCGCGGCCTGGCCCGACACCACGGTCTGCCGGGGCTCGTTGTCCCCGGCCACCTCCACGACCTGGCCGGTGGCCGCCCGGGCCTCGGCGCACAGCCGCACCAGGTCCGAGCGGGGCGGGCCGATGACCGCCACGGTGGCGCTGCCGATCCGGTCCCCGGCCGTGGCGACGAGCTCGGCGCGCAGCCGGACCAGCCACAGCGCCTCGGTCCACTCCAGGACGCCCGCGGCCACCAGCGCCGCGTACTCGCCCAGGCTGTGCCCGGCCACGGCGTCCGGCTCCAGCCCCTCGCCGCGCAGCACCTCCAGGACGGCCAGGCTCGTCAGGAACACGGCGGGCTGGGCCACCGCCGGGTCCTCGAAGTCCCGGGGGGAACCGTCACGGCAGATCCGGGCCAGCGGGATGCCGAGGAGGTCGTCGGCGGTGCGGTAGTAGGTGTCGGCGAGGTCCGGGCGCAGGGCGAGCAGCTCCCTGCCCAGGCCGGCGCATTCGGAGCCCTGGCCCGGGAAGACGAAGGCGGTGCGGGTCATCCGGTCACGTCCTTTTCTGCGGGGTTCGGTTCAGCCGGCGAGGGCGGCGGGGCGCGGTCCCGGGGCGGTGCCCGAGCACACGGTGTGGCCGACGGACAGCCAGGCGTCCGGCACCCACCTGACGTCCACCCGCGCGGGGGCGGGCCCGGCCACGGCGACGGCCGCCGCGTGCTGGCCGTCGGCGGGGACGCCGACCATGGTCCAGCCGTCGGGGTGGCGGTCGTGGTCGGTGCCGAGGTAGTCCTCCGCGGGCGAACGGCTCAACCCTGTCCCGATCCCCTTGAGGAACGCTTCCTTGCGCGTCCAGGTCTGCCCGAACAGCTGGCGGCGCTCCTCGCCCTCCTCGGCCTCGGCTATCTCCAGCTGCTCCTGCGGGTGGAGCGCCTTCGAGCAGATGTCCACGGTCTCGGCTCCGGGGAGTTTCTCCACGTCGACGCCCAGGGGCACGGTGCCGACGCCGATCATGGCTACTCCCCCGCTGTGCGAGAGGGAGTAGTGCAAGGGCGGCGGCGGGGGCGAGAGCGCGGGCCGGCCGTGCGGCTCGCCGCATCCGGGGCAGGGCTCCCGCATGAAGCGCACGTCCTCGGGGCGGGTGGCCGTGTACCGTCCGAGCAGTCGGCGCACCGCCACGTGGGCGGCGGCGTAGAGCATGCCGTCCGTCCGGCGGATGAAGGAGTCGGTGCGCTTGCGCTCCGACTCGTCGAGCTCCTCGATCGCGAGGGCCTCGGCGTCCGCGCCGGTGGGGCGGCGGATCAGCCAGAGGTCGACGCGGTCGGCGGAGAGGGTGAAGTCCGCGCGATCGAGGTCCTGGTGGTGGACGACCGGACGCGCGGCGGGGAGGAGCGTGGTGGCCGTCATGCCGGCACCGGTGCCCCGTGCAGGTGGGCCTCGGGGCCGAACTGACCGGCGAGGCAGTCGATGAGCTCCTGCGCGCTGTTGGCCAGCAGCAGCCGCTGGAGGTTCACGTCGACGCCGAGCGTGTTCTCCATCCGGTACTGCAGTTCGATTCCGGAGATGGATCCGATGCCCAGGCAGCCCATGGGGCGGCCCGTGGTGTCCACCATCCACGGCTCGATCCCGAGGATGCGGCCGAGCTCCTCGCGGACGTACTGCTCCAGGATCCGGGTGCGCTCGGGCAGTCCGACCGCGTTCAGCACCGCCATGTCGGGCGGGGTCATGTGGACCAGGCCGTTGTCTGTTTCGTACGTCTGTGACATGTGAAGTGTGTTCATGCTGCTTTCCGGGGTCGGGGCGGACGGGTCGGTTGCTCCCCGTCCGCCCGTGGTCGGGGGGGGATTCACGGATGGTTCGGTGGTGGCGCCGCCGCGGCACGGGCGGCCGGGACCAGGCCGCCGAGGGCGACGCAGGCGCCGGCCGCGCCGATGACGGTGACCAGGCAGAGCGCCGGAGCGCGGCCCACGGTGTACAGGGCGGCCACGGGCGCCGCCGTCAGTGCGGCGCCCGCCTGGACGAAGGTCTGGTAGAGCCCGCCGGCCGCGCCCTGGAGCCGGGCCGGGACCGCGCCCGTCGCCTGAAGGTGCAGGGCGGTGAAGGCGAGGGCGAACGCGGCCCCGACACAGGCCGTCGCGGGCAGCAGTACGGTCCATCGGGGGTCGGCGTCCGGGGCCCGCGGGTAGAGCGCGTAGCCGAGCGGGGCGAGGACGGCTCCGGCGGCCACCGCCCGCGCCGGGCCCAGGCGGACGGCGATCCGGGCCGAGTGCAGTGCGCTCAGCGCGAGCGGCGCCGCCGCCGGCAGGAAGACGAGGGCGGTCTGCCAGGGGCTCCGGCCGGTCTCCCGCAGGTGCAGGGAGGCCACGAGCAGGAAGCCCACGTACGAGCCGTTGAGCGCGGCGGCGCCGAGCGCGGAGCGCAGCAGCGGCCCGTGCCGCAGCAGTACGGGGGGCACCAGCGGCCGGGGCGAGCGCCGTTCGGCCGTGACGAACACGGCCCCGAGCAGCGCCGCCCCGGCGAACGCGGCCGCCGCCCGGACCGGTTCGCGGCCGGGGCCCGCCAGGTGTGCGAGCCCGTACACGAGCAGCAGGACGGCTCCGGTCAGGGCGGCGCCGCAGGCCGCGGCGTGCCGTCCGGGGCCGCGGAGACCGCCGCCCCGGACACCTGCGCCGCGGACACCTGCGCCGCGGACACCTGCGTCGCGGACACCTGCGTCGCGGGCACCGCTGTCGCGGACGTCGCGCGGGACGAGCCGCGCCCCGGCGGCCAGCAGCAGCAGGGCGACGGGCGCCGGGAAGGCCAGGGTCCAGCGCCAGCCCGCCCCGGTGAACAGACCGGACAGCAGCAGGCCCGCGCAGAAGCCGGCGGCGCCGAAGAGGGAGTAGAGGGACACCGCCCGGCGCCGGGCCGCGCCCTCGGGAACGGCCGAGGTGATGATGGCCAGTCCGGTGGGCGCGGTCAGCGCCACGCAGAAGCCCTTCAGCACCCGGGTGGCGGTCAGCGCCGCCAGGCTGTCCGTCAGCGCCCCGGCCAGCGAGGCGGCGGCGAAGACCAGCAGCGCGGCCAGGAAGACCCTGCGGCGGCCGAGGCCTTCGACCAGCCGGCCGCCCAGGAGCAGCAGCCCGCCGAATCCGGCGGCGAAACCGCTGACGAGCCACTGGAGCCCGGCGGCGCCGGCCCCGAGGTCGGCCCCGACGGCCGGCATCGCCACCAGGGTCGCGGACACCTCCAGCGCGTCGACCAGCATGTTCGCGGCCAGTACGGCCACCAGGGCCCAGCGCGTCCGCTCACCGACGGGCGGGTTTGTCGTCGAGGGGTACATGCTCGTGTTTCGCTCGCAGGAGGGATCGGGGACCGGGGGACGGGAAGCGAAGAGGGGTGGGCCGCACGGGAGGGTTCCCGTACGGCCCACCCCGTCGCCGGCGGGCGCGGGGTAGCGCCGGCGAGTCCAGAGCGGGCGGACGAGGGCTCAGCCGAGGAGCGTGCCGCCCGTGGCGTCGACGAAGGAACCGGTGATCCACCGGGCCTCGTCGGTGGCGAGGAACGCCACCACGTCGGCGACGTCCTCCGGTTCGCCCACCCGGTTGAAGGCGGACAGCGAGGCCATCTGCTCGACCGCTTCGGGGATGTCGAAGACGGGGTTGCCGTTGCGGGTGATGCCGGGCGCGACGGAGTTGATGGTGATGCCCCGGGGGCCCAGCGCCTTCGCGTAGTGCAGGGCGAGCTGTTCGAGCGCCCCCTTGCTCATCGCGTAGGCGATCTCGTCCGGGTTGGCGAAGCGGGTCAGGCCGGAGGAGATGTTGATGATCCGGCCGCCGTCGGGCATGTTCCGCAGCGCCCGCTGGATCAGGAAAAACGGCGCCTTCGCGTTGACCGCGAAGATCCGGTCGAACTGGTCGGGGGTGATGTCGGCCGGGCCGACGCCCCCCATCACCCCGGCGTTGTTCACCAGGATGTGCAGGTCGGTGCTGCCGGTGCGCTCCAGCAGGTCCGCTTCCAGGGCGCCGAACAGGCTCTCCACGTCTCCGGGGACGCCGAGTTCGGCCCGGATGGCGAAGGCCCGCCCGCCGTCCTTCTCGACCGAGGCGACGACCTCTTCGGCGGCCGCCCCGTCACTGGTGTAGTGGACGGCGACGAGCGCGCCCTCCTCCGCCAGCCTGATCGCCGCCGCGCGGCCCATGCCCCGGCTCGATCCGGTGACCAGCGCGGTCCGGCCGGCGAGCCGGTCCGTGCCGCCGCCCCGGACCTCCCGGGCCGCCGTCACCGGGGTGACCCGCACCGCCTCGCGCGGGGCGGCCTGGCGCGGGGGACGCAGCGCGGCCGGCCCGAACCACCGTTCCAGGGCGGCCGTCAGGTCCTCGCCGGGCGCCGTGTCCGGCGTCCCGTCCGACCAGGCGACGTGGCCGTCGGGACGCACCAGGAGGGCCGCGGGGCCCGCCTCCCCGTCCGCTCCGGCCGCCGTGGCGATCCGTACGCGGTCCCGCCAGGGCGCGGCGGCGGCCCGCAGTTCCTCGCGGCGTGCCTCGTCGCCCGGGGCGAGCAGCAGCAGTCCCCGGCCCGGCCGCAGCAGCTCGAAGACGGTGGTGCCGCCCTCTTCGCCCACCGCCCCGGCCTGCGGGACCCGCAGGCCCGCCGCGGGGTCCTGGGAGCCGGCGCCGTGGCGGACGTCCAGGCCGGTGATCATCCCGGCCAGGTGGGTGCGTACGTCCTCGTGGCCGGTCAGTTCCGCGAACACCTCCCGGATCGCGTCGACCTCGGGTCCGCCGAGGAGGAGCAGCGCCTGGGTGCGGATGTTGGCCTGCACGGCCCGGCCCACGGCGTGCCGTTCCTCGTGGTAGCTGTCGAGGAGCGCCTCGCCGCCGTGCCCGGACACCACGGCGGCCAGCTTCCAGCCGAGGTTGAAGGCGTCCTGGAGACCGAGGTTGAGGGCCTGGCCGCCGATCGGCATCTGCTGGTGCGCCGCGTCCCCGGCGAGCAGGAGGCGGCCCTTGCGGTAGCTCGCGGCCTGCCGGGAGGCGTCCCCGAAGGAGTTGACCCACAGGGGGGTGCCGCCCCCGATGTCCTCGCCCGTGATGCGCTTCCAGGTGTCGGCCACCTCCTCGAAGGAGGGCGCTCCGGGCCGGGGCCGGGCCCCGAACTCGTGCACCATCACCCGGGTCACCCCGTCGGGGCGCCGGGCGGCGATGGCGAGTCCGCCCTCCAGCCGCTCGAAGCGGCGGCCGGGGATGTCGATGCCCGCCACGTCGGCGCGCAGCAGTTCGCGCTCGGCCCCGGTACCGGGGAACTCGAAGCCGCCCAGCCGGCGCACGGCGCTGTGCTCGCCGTCGCAGCCGACCGCGTACGCGGCCCGGACGGTGGAGACCGTGCCGTCCGGGCCGCGCGCCTCCGCGGTGACCAGGTCCCCGGTCTCGGTCAGCGACGTCAGCTCGTGGCCGCGCCGGATGTCCGCGCCCAGGTCCGCCGCCCACTGGCCCAGCACTTCCTCCAGGCGGGTCTGGGCGACCTTCCACTGGCCCGGGTAGGGGCCGGGGAGGGCCAGGTCGAAGGGGATCCCCCCGAAGTGGCCGGAGGGGTCGTTCGGGATGTCGCCCAGGCCGTCGAGCAGGCCGCGGGTGTCCAGGATCTCCATGGTGCGGGAGTGCAGGGTGGACGCCCGCGATTCGGTGGTCGGCGCGGTGAGCTTGTCGAGGACCACCACGTCCGTGCCCGCCAGCCGCAGTTCTCCGGCGAGCAGCAGCCCGACGGGACCCGCACCGACCACGATCACCTGGGTTTCGCTGTAGTCCCCGCTCATGGTCAGTCCTTCTTCCCGCCCCGGGCGATGCCCTCGGCGTAGGCCTTGGCGTGGTGGAGGGTGGCGGTGCTGTTGGTGCTGAGGGCGGTGTGGACGTAGCGTTTCGCGTCCTCGACCGTGGCCGACTCGCCCAGGATCCGGGCGATGTTGTCGGTGTTGATCGTCACCGTGTGCTGCGAGGAGGCCGCCACCCCGCCCTCGTTCTCCTCGAACGTCCAGTAACCGGTGTGCAGGGTCATCAGCGCCGGCAGGGTCGTCTGCTTGTACGCGATCCGGTGGTGCGCGAACGTCACCCGGTAGGACTTGGTGGTGTGCACCGAGCCGTCCTTGGCGCGGGTGTCCATCTCCAGCTCCTGCAGCCCGGGGGTGTCCTCGCGCAGACGGACCGTGGCCACGTGCGGCAGCCGCTCGTGCCAGCGGTCCGCCTCGTTCACGAAGTCGTACACGTCCTTCGCCGAGCCCTCGATCTGCACGGTGTCCTCGAAGGAGAACGTCAGCTCTTCGGCCGCGTGCGCCGCCTCGACGTTCTTCTTCAGCGCCGCAAGCTCCGAACGCGAGTTGCGGTCGACGGCCTCGTCGATCCACGCCAGCGAGTCCGCGTCGTCGTCGACGGCCCGGTAGTCGTGCAGCAGCCGCACCCGCGACTCCTGCGCGGACAGCTCCTCGATGATCCAGGTCCCGCCCATCGCGGCCACCGGCGGCGCGGTGACCTCCTGGCGGAAGGTGATCCTCAACGCCTCCGCGTCCAGGGTGCGGCGCGAGGTCCAGTTCTTCGCCTCGCCGTTCGCGGTCGCCCAGATCCGGATCCGCTCCTCGCCGGGCCCCTCCGGCACCTGGTCGACGTAGATCGTCGGGGGGAAGATCCGGGGCCAGTTCACGACCTCGGCGATCAGACGGTAGACGGCGGCGGCCGGAGCCGAGACCGTGATCTCGTGCTCCACCTCGCGCAGACCGGGCTGCGTCATGCCGATGACTCCTCAACAGTCGAAACGAGCACGGTCAGAAGTTGCCGAGGCCGCCGCAGACGTTCAGCGCCTGCGAGGTGATGGAGGCGGCGGCGTCGGAAGCCAGGTAACCCACCAGGCCGGCCACTTCCTCCGGCGTCGAGTAACGGCCGAGGGGGATCTTCGCCTGGAACTTCTCCAGGATCGCCTCCTCCGTCGCGTCATAGGCGGCCGCGTAACCCTGCCGCACGCGCTGCGCCATCGGCGTCTCCACATAACCCGGGCAGACGGCGTTCACGGTGATACCGGTGGGGGCCAGCTCGTTGCCGAGCGCCTTCGTGAAGCCCACCACCCCGTGCTTGGAAGCGGAGTACGGGGCGCCCAGCACCACGCCCTGCTTCCCGGCCGTGGACGCGATGTTGATGATCCGGCCGCGGTCCTTCGCCCGCAGCCCGCCCGTGGTCAGCGCCTCACGCGTGACACGGAAGACACTGTTGAGGTTCGTGTCGATCACGTCGTGCCACAGCTCCTCGGCGATGTCGGCCGTCACACCGCCACCCGAACGCCCCGCGTTGTTCACGACCACGTCCACGCTGCCGAAACGGTCCACCGCGGCCTGGATCCAGGCCCGTACCCCGTCGGTGGAGCGGACGTCGACCACCGCTCCGTCGACCTCCAGACCCTCGTCCTGGAGCTCCTTGACGGTCTGCGCCACGTTCTCGGCGCTGCGGGCGCCGATGAAGACCCGGTGGTCCTGCGCCGCCAGCAGCCGCGCCACGGCCAGCCCGATTCCGCTGGTGGCACCGGTGACGACGGCGACCCGCTTGTCCTGATCCGACATGTGTCCGTTCTCCATGGATAAGAAGGGGGGGAGTGCTGGGAATGCCGGCGGCCGCCGCTCCGATGCGGCGGCCGCCCGCAGACGAGAGGGTCCTAGGCGTCGACCAGCGCGCTCAGGCTCTCGTTGATGGCCGTGACCAGGGACCGGGGCGTCGGGTTGTCGGTGAAGACGTCGTCGTCGAGCGTGATGCCGAACTCGCGCTCGATGCGCCCACCGGTCTCCAGCAGTGCCAGGGACTCGTAACCCAGCGTCTCGAACTCGCTGTCGAGGATGTCGCCGTCGAGGTCGACGCCCTCGTCCGCGCCCGCGCCCTCCAGGAGGATGCGCTTGAGGTCGTCGAAGGTGAATTCCTGCTTGGACAAAATGGATCCCTTCATCGGTCTTCCGCACCCGGGGGATCTCGGCTGCGGTCACACACAACGCCCGCCTCCGTCAGGGGGAACGACGGTGGGCGGACGCCGGCTCGGGGGGCCGTCAGTCGACGGCGCGCACCACGACCGCGGAGTTGAAGCCGCCGCGGCCGCGGGCGAGGACCAACGCGGTGCGGACCGAGGCCGTGCGCGGCCGTACGGCCACCAGGTCGAGGTCGTACGCGTCGGACAGCTCCACATTGGTGGTCGGCGGGATCAGGCCCTCCCGCATGGAGAGGACCGCCGAGACGACGTCGATCGGCGCCCCGCCGGAGTTGATCCGCCCGGTCATCGTCTTGGGGACGGTGACCGGGACCGCGCGCGGGCCGAAGACCGCGGTGATGGCCTCGGCCTCCTCGCGGTCGAGGCGCGGGGTGGCCGCGCCGTCGGCGAAGACCACGTCGACCTCGGCCGGATGGCACGCCGCGTCCGTGAGCGCCACGTCGATGGCCCGGCGCAGGCCCGGCTCCCGTCCGCTGCCCGGCTTGGGGTCGAGCGTGGCCCCGTATCCGGCGAACTCCCCGTAGACGGTACGCGCGCCACGGTCCCGGGCGCTGTCCTCGTCCTCCAGGATGAGCATGGCCCCGCCCTCGCCCGGGACGTAGCCGGCGGCGGCGTCGTCGAAGGGCAGGTAGGCGCGCTCGGGTTCGTCGCTCGTGGACATGAGGCCGCCGTGCAGGTGCGAGGCCCAGCCCAGGGAGCAGATCGGGGCGTCGAACCCTCCGGTGGCGATCAGCTTGCTGCCCTTGCGGAGCTGGCGGCGGGCCTGGGCGAGGGCGTCGAGGCCGCCGGCCTGGTCGCTGATGACCACCCCGGCCGGCCCGCGCAGCCCGTTGCGGATGGAGATCTGGCCGCTGTTGACGGCGTAGAACCAGGCGAAGGACTGGTACGCGCTGACGTGCTTGGCGCCCTCGCTCCAGAGCTTGCGCAGCTCGTTCTCGGCGAACTCGAACCCCCCGGCGCCGGCCGCGGTGACCACGCCCATCGCGTACGGGTCGATCGTGCCCGGTTCGATCCCGGCGTCGGCGAAGGCGCAGTCGGCGGCGACGAGGGCGAGCTGGGTGACCCGGTCCGTCTGCGGGACGAGCCGGCCCGGCAGGTGTTCCTTGGGCTCGAAGCCGTGGATCTCGCCCGCCAGCCGGGAGGGGTAGGCGGAGGCGTCGAAGCGGGTCACGGGTCCGATGGCGTTCTTGCCGATGCGGGTGACCGACCAGAAGTCCTCCACGCCGAGCCCGCTGGGGGCGGCCACACCGATGCCGGTGACCAGGATCCTCGCGCTCATGCGGTCCTCCTGTCGGGCCTGGCCAGCACCATCGCGCTCTGGAACCCGCCGAATCCGCTGCTGACGGTGAGGACGGCATCGGTGCGGTGGTCCCGCGCGACGAGCGGTACGTAGTCGAGGTCGCACTCCGGGTCGGGGGTGCGCAGGTTGGCCGTGGGCGGCACCACGTGGTGCTCCATCGCGAGGACGGAGGCGGCGATCTCCATCGAGCCGACGGATCCCAGCGAGTGCCCGATCATCGATTTGACCGAGCTCACGGGGGTCCGGTGGGCGTGCGGGCCCAGGGCCAGCTTGTACGCGGCGGTCTCGTGGAGGTCGTTCTGCCGGGTGCCGGAGCCGTGTGCGTTGACGTAGTCGAGGTCGCCGGGGTCCAGCCGGGCCTCGTCCAGGGCCACCGTGATGGCCTCGGCCATCTCCCGGCCGTCGGGGCGCAGACCCGTCATGTGGAAGGCGCTGGAGCGGGAGGCGTAGCCGGCGATCTCCGCGTAGACGTGTGCGCCGCGGCGGCGGGCGGCGCCGAGCTCCTCCAGGACGAACGCCGCCGCGCCCTCGCCCAGGACGAAGCCCTTGCGGGTGGCGTCGAAGGGGCGCGAGGCCGTCTCCGGTTCCTCGTTGAGCGCCGTCGTCGCCTTGATCGCGTCGAAGCAGGCCAGGGTGAGCGGGCTGATCGGGGCGTCGGTGGCGCCCGTGATCATGATGTCGGCACTGCCCTCGCGGATCAGGTCGACCGCGTGCGCGACCGAGTCGATGCCGGAGGTGCAGCCGGTGGAGACCACCGTGGAGGGGCCCTCGGCGCCGACGGCCCAGGCTACTTCGGTGGCGAAGGAGCTGGGCACGAAGTGGTCGTAGAGGTGGCCCGGCGCGTACATGTGGTCGACCTGGGCGATCCGTCCCTCGTCGCTGGCCACCCGGTAGGCGGTGTCGAGGCCGCTGATGGCCCCGACACCGGTGCCCATGGCGATGCCGATGCGGTACGGGTCGAATGCCGCGAGGTCGAGGCCGCTGTCGGCGAGCGCCTCACGGGTGGCGACCACACCGAACTGGGCGGCGCGGTCCATGCGGCGGACCTCCAGGGAGGTCAGCCCGTGCCGTTCGGGGTGGAAGTCCACCTCCGCGGCCACCCGGGAGCGGAAGGGGGCGGGATCGAAGAGGGTGATCCCGCGGGTGGCCGTGCGGCCCGAACTCAGCAGGTTCCAGAAGGCGGTGGTGCCGATGCCACCCGGCGCCAGCACTCCGATCCCCGTGATCACTACCCGACGGGTCACCGGTACGGCCCTCCCCTCGTGTTGGCCCGGACGGCTCTCATTCCGAGGCCGACCAGTCGTAGAAGCGCGTGGCCATGGCGTCGGCCGGGGTGCGCCAGGTGGCGGGGTCGTACGGCTGGATGAAGGGCAGCAGGTCGTGGCTGATCCGCATGAAGCGCGGGTCGGTGCGGGACTCCTGGATCCGCTGGCCGCCGTCGTCCTCCGCGAAGTCCTGGAGGTGGAAGTAGAGGCCCTTGTACATGAAGAGGCGGCGGCGCAGGGTCCCCATCCGTCCCGGCATGTCCGTCTTGTCGAACTCGGTGAACAGCTTGGCGACTTGGTCGCTCGACATGCTGTCCATCCGGGCCACGATGAGGTTGCTGTGCGTCATCCGAGGTCTCTTTCCGTGCGGTGGGGATGTTCGGGGGCGAGGTGCTCCGGCGGTACCGGAGCGCAGAAGTCCGCGGGTGGTGTCAGGGCCGGTAGAGGCGGATGAAGTCCGCCACCCCGTCGGCGATGAGCGCGTCGGCCTCGTCCCGGGGCAGCGGCAGCGCGCCCAGGAAGGAGCGCTGCACCACCCCGGAGGGGACCAGCAGGATGAAACGTTCCGCCGCCTGCTCCGCGTCGGAGATGTCCAGCAGGCCCATGGAGGCCAGGCGCCGGAGCCTGCGGGCCAGTTCACGACGTGCCTGGCGGGGACCGGTGGCCTGCCACTTGTCGACGGCCTCGGTCGGCAGCCGGGTGACCTCGGCGCTGATGTGCCGGACGATGGCGAAGTGCTCGCGGAAGGCCTCCAGCGGTGCGAGCCAGGCCCGGCCGAGGGCGATGAGGTCCGCTTCCAGGTCGGTGACCTCTTCGAGGTGGCTGTCGGCGACGGCCGCGAGGGCCGCCGCCACGGAAGCGGAACTGTCCAGCAGCACGCCCAGCAGCAGCTGCTCGTGGTCGGGGAAGTGCAGCGCGACGGTGTCGGCCGTTACGCCCGCCTCCGCCGCGGTGGCCTCGGCGGTGCAGCGCGTCCAGCCCTCGCGGGCCAGGACCGTACGGGCGGCCCGGACGATCTCACGGCGCTCCCCGGCCGGTCCGGACGGGGCGCGCTCGATGGTTGCCAGGGGCGTTGCCATGGGTGGTGTCTCCTCGTGAGGTGCTCGGGGATGCGCGTGCGGTGCTCTTGAGGTGCTCGTACGGGGGCGTGCCGGGGCGGGCGGACGCGCCCCGCCCCCGGCCGGCGCGGTGGCCGCCGGACGCGCGGTACTCGGGGCGACCCGGGCCGGACCGGCCCCGGGCGGGGCCCGGCCTCAGGCGGGGCCGAACCAGCGCTCCAGGGCCATCGGCAGGTCGTGGTGGCTGCCGGGCGCGGCCCAGGCCACGTACCCGTCGGGCCGGATCAGCAGGGCGGTGGTGTCGTCCGGCAGCTCGCCCCCGGCCGCTCCGGCGGGGCGGGCGGTGACGGTGTCCACCCGGTCGCCCCAGGCGGCGGCGCGCTGGCGCAGCCGGGGGTTGTCGGCCAGGTCCAGCAGGACGCCCCGGGCGGGGCACAGCAGCGCGGCGGCGGAGGTCCGCCCGCCGGGCCCGGCCAGTTCCAGTCCGGGCATCCGGCGGCCGAGCAGCGGGTGGCCGCCCTTGCCGACGTCGTAGGTGATCTCCAGTCCGGTCACCATGGCCGCGAGGTGGCGGGCGACGTCCTCGTACGCCATGAGCTCGCGCAGGGAGTCGCGCAGCGGCTGCACCTCGGCGCCGCTCAGGAACAGCAGCCCCTGGGCGCGGGTGTTCATCAGCAGCCGCCGGCCGACCGGGTGCCGCTCCCCGTGGTAGGTGTCGAGCAGGGCGAGCGGCGCCCGGCCGAGGACCACGGAGGCGAGCTTCCAGCCGAGGTTGACCGCGTCCTGGATGCCGGTGTTCATGCCCTGCCCGCCCGCGGGCAGGTGGATGTGCGCGGCGTCGCCCGCCAGCAGTACGCGGCCGCGCCGGTACTCGGTGACCTGCCGGGCCGCGTCCCCGAAGGCGCTCACCCACACCGGCTCGGCGGCCGAGATGTCCTCGCCGGTCAGCCGCTGCCAGGCGGCGGCGACCTCCTCGAAGGACGGCGGGGCCTCGCGCCGCCGCGGCGGGGTGCCCCGTTCGCAGACGACGATGCGGGTGGTGCCACCGGGCAGCGGACCGACCATCACCATCCCGCCGGGCAGCGTCTCGCCGATCATGCGGGGCTTGAGTTCGATGCCCTTGATGTCGGCGAGGAACATCTCCATGGTGGCGGCCGTGCCGGGGAAGTCGAAGCCGGCCGCCTTGCGCACGGTGCTGCGCCCGCCGTCGCAGCCGACCAGCCAGTCGGCGCGCAGGGTGTGCGTCCCGCCCGGACCGCGCACCTCGACCGCGACCGTGTCGCCGTCGTCGTGCACCGAGAGGACCTCGTGGCCGCGCCGGACGTCGGCGCCCAGGCCCGTGGCCCATTCCTCCAGGTGGGTCTCGGTGACGGACTGCGGAACGGTCTTGGCCGCCTGGCAGGCTCCGTCGAGCACGCCGAAGTCGAGGGGCAGGCCGCCGAAGTGGCCCAGCGTGCTGCGCTCGATGTCGCCGAAGCGCGCGAGGATGCCGCGCTGGTCGAAGGTCTCCAGCGTGCGCGCGGTGAAGCCGAGGCCGCGCGATTCGCCCGTACGCCGCTCCAGACGTTCGAGGACGATGACGGCGACACCCGCCAGCCGCAGTTCGCCCGCGAGCATCATGCCCGCGGGGCCCGCGCCGACGACGATCACTGGGGCGTCCATCGCGTCTCCTTGAATTCGCCTCCGGAGACAGTGCACCGGATCTTGACTACAAGGTTCTTCGGACGCGAGCGGCCGTTCAATGGCGCTGGATTCAGGACTCCGTCAGGTTCCACAAGGGATTCTCCGCTGGGTCGGAGAACGGCCAAGGGAGTGTCAAGGCCACGTCAGACTGCTCCATCCGGGCCCTACCGGTTGCTGTGCGGGTCCCCGGGGAACGTCGTGCGGAAGACCGGTGCGCCACCGGCGGATCACCGGTGGCGCGGGGGCGGCTCAGGCGCGGGCCTGCGCCCTGCGGGCGAAGCAGGCGCGGACGTCGCCCTCGGCGTAGAAGGTGCGCCCCGCGCGGTTGCGGCGGCGCCACCGCTCCTCGCTGGCCAGCCGGTACACGGTGCCCGTCGGGGTGTGCCACAGCTGTGCGATGTCGGCCGCGGTGAGCCAGCGTTCGGTGGCCGGGGCCGGGGCCGGGGCCGGGGCCGGGGCCGGGGCCGCGGCGGCGCCGGGCGCCCGCCCGGACTCCAGGGAGTCGCTGAGCTCGCTCCACCGGTCGCTGGTCCAGCGGTGGGCCGGGTCGGCGTCGCACACGACCGCCCGGTCGGCGTCCCGCTCCGCGCCGCGCACGGACAGGGCGAGGGCGCCGGAGCAGCCGGGCTCGGGGCAGGTGCCGAGGCGGAAGGTGCGGGCCGGTTCGGGGAAGGCCGCGCGGCGTCCGGCCCGGACCAGGCGGGCGACCTCGTCGCAGACCTCGCCGGCCGCCGGGTGGGCGGCGAGCCAGTCGGCGTTGCGCAGCAGGAAGGCGGTGAGGTCGGCGACGGTGCGCGGCGGTGCGGTGAGACCGCGCTGCTGTGCGACCAGGCCGCTCCAGGATCCCAGTACGGAGACCATCCTGGCCCGTACGTCCGCGGCGGCCCCGTTGAAGGGGAGCCCGGTCGACTCGCCACCGGTGGTCCGCTCGCGCAGGCTGCCGGGGCCCGCGCCGCCGAGCACGCGTCCGCATTCCTCGTAGAGGTGGGCGACTTCGCCGAGGCCCGCCGCGAGGTGCTCGCGGCAGGGGCGGCACAGCCGGCTGCCCCGGTCCGCGGCCCGCCGCCGGGTGCGTCCGGTGGCGTCCGCGCCCCGGCAGCTCTCCCCGTGGCACAGCGCGGTCACCGTCATGTCGTTCCCCCTCGGCTCGTGTCTGTGGTCGCTGGTCGGTGGTCGGTGCGGTGGGGTGGGGTCCGGCCGGGCTCAGCCCTGGCCGAAGCGGAATCCGACGCCGCGGATGGTGATGATCCAGCCGGCGCCGATCTTGTTGCGCAGGGTGCTGACGTGCGTGTCCACGGTCCGGCGGGACCAGGAGTCGCCCCACACCTGCTGCATCAGCATCTTGCGGGGGATGACGGTGTCGGGATGGGACGCGAGGAGATAGAGCATGTCGAACTCCTTGCGGGTGGTCTCGACGGGCACCCCGTCGAGCGTCACCTCGCGCGTCCCGGAGTCGATGGACAGTGGCCCGCAGGTGATGGTGGCGGAGGCGGGGCGGGTCGGGCGCGCGCGGCGCATGACCGCCTCCATGCGCGCCATGAGTTCGCGGAACCCGTAGGGCTTGGCCAGGTAGTCGTCCGCCCCCGCCTGGAGACCGAGGACCCGGTCGAGCTCGCTGCCCCGGGCGGTGACCGCGATGACGGGTATCTCGTGGGCCGCGCGGATGCCCCGGCAGACCTCCAGCCCGTCCAGGTCGGGCAGTTCCAGGTCGAGGAGGACCAGGTCGGCTTCGGCGTAGACGCGCAGCGCCTCGCCGCCGGTGCCCACGATGTCGACCTCGTGCCCGTGCCGGCGCAGACCGCGCGCCAGCGTCTCGGCCTCGGCCGAATTGCTCTCCACGATGAGGATCCGCCACAGCGCCGACTGCGCCGGCACGTGCTGCGGTGTTCTCGGGCCTTCGGCCGGTGAGAAACCGCCGTTCGCTCCCGCGGCGACTGTGTGAGGTTCCAGCACAGCCATGGTCCGCTGGTTCATCTGCCCCCCTCCCTCATGCTCGGTTGGGTCAACGTCAAGAAGATACAAACCGCTGCGTCGGTTTGTCAAAGCCCACAAAACGGAGCCGTGTTGCCGATAAAAGGGTTAAATCGGGCCATCGACAGGCGAATAACCACGCAGAACAGGCCATCCAGGGGGACCCACACCTGCTTCCAATACCAACGGGACGGTTTAATAATAGAAGGAAACTGATACAGGAGCTATGCGTGATCAAACAAGAACGCGCTGTCCGCACCCGCCGCGCACTGATCGAATCGGCGGCCAGGGTGTTCGGACGGCGCGGGTACGCAGAGGCGACGCTGAGCATGATCAGCGTCGGAGCCGGAGTCAGCCCGGGCGCGCTGCACTTCCACTTCGAGAACAAGGCCGCGGTCGCGGCGGCCGTCGAGGCGGCCGCCGCGCGAGCGCTGCGTTCGGCGGCCCGGGAGGTGTACGCGCGGCGCACCTCGGCCCTCCAGGCCCTGGCGGACAGCTCCCACGCCCTCGCCGGGCTGCTCCTGTCCGACACGGTGGCACGGGCCGGGTTCCAGCTCAGCCGGGAGCCCACCTACCCGTCGTCGTACGCCCTGCCCGGGGAATGGCACGAGTACGTCCACCGGCTGCTGGCGGAGGCGGCGCACGAGGACGCCCTGCTGCCCGGCCTCAACCGCCAGAGCGTCGCCACGACGGTGGTGGCCGCCACGCTCGGCTTCGAGGTGCTCGGCCGGGACGACCCCCAGTGGCTCGCCCCGCGCACGCTGGCGGGGTTCTGGCGGGTGGTCATGCCCTGTCTGGCAGCCCCGGCCACCCTGCGCTCCCTGGGCGCTGCGGGCCGCGGCTCCTGACGCGCCGGGGCGGCCCCCGCCACGGCGGCCACGGGCCGCCACGACGACGAAAGGACCGGGCCCCCGGCCCGCACCCCGCGATCGGGGGTACGGGCCAGGGGCCCGGTCCTTTCCGCCCACACACCCGGCCGGGCGAGCGGCCTCGGCCGGTCGGCCGGACGGCCGGACGGCCGGCCGGACGGCCGGACGGCCACAGTCGGGCACGGACGGCCACGGTCGGGCACGGACGGCCACGGTCGGGCACGGACGGCCACGGTCGGGCACGGACGGCCGCCCGGCCCGCTCACACCGGCCGCAGGCTCCTGACCGACTCCCGGGCGTACTGCTGCGCGGGCTCCAGGGTGGCCCGGCTCTCCCGGCCCAGCACCTCCCGCACGTGCCGGCCCGCCCGCGCGGGATCCGCGCCCGGTCCCAGCATCCGCTCGACCGCGCCCGCGTCCAGCAGCACGTCGTGCCGGCACACCACGGTGACCCCCGTGGCGTCAGGCTCCACGGACCACTCCCCGGCGTGCGCGGCCAGCAGGGGGTGCGGCCGGGTGCGCTTGAAGACGATGCGGCCGGCCGCCGGGAAGCACACCCGCACCTCCTCCGTGGTGTACGCGGAGCCGTCGTCGGCCAGGTTGACCATGCTGGTGCGCTGCACCCCGGCGCTCACCTCGGTGACCTCCGCGCCCACCACGTGCGCCACCCGGCCGGGCCAGGACCCCACGCGGTAGAGGAACTCGTGGACCGGTTCGCCCGGTCCCGGGATCCGCACCGAGTCCTCGAAGGACAGCAGCAGCCCGTCGAGCCGCCGCCAGCGTTCGGCGACGGCGCCCAGCCGGCCGAGCACGGACCTCGCACCGTCGCGCGCGGACGCGAGCACCCGCTCCACGTCGGCGCTCCGGTTGCCGGCGACGGTGATGTCCTGCTCCAGCGTCAGCCGTGACCAGCCCGGGGCCAGTTCCTCCACGCTCCAGGAACCCCCTTGCGTGGTGACGGGGTCGGCCGGCCGCTCCCGCCGGAAGTCGATCCGGCGCCGGTGCGCGTCCAGGGTCCGGCGCCACAGCGTCGGCCGCGGGCGCCCGTCCGTGTCCGCCCACTGGGAGAACCGGTCCGTGGTCCCGGTGGAGTCAAGTCTCTCCACGTGCACCGTGTCCGGCAGGAACAGCGGCCACGGCGCCGTGTCGGCCACCACGTTGTACAGGACCCCGGCCGGTGCGGCCGCGTCGACCGCGTGTGACATCCGGTGTACTCGCTCGACAGACATCAGACACCTCTCTCAACGCTTGACGCAGAGTCTGTCTGTATCCGCCGGAGTCCCCTTCGAATGCCGCTCGATTTCCGCACGCGGCCGGCACCCGGGATCACACCGCGGCGGTGGCCCGGCCGCGCAGGACCTGGTTGACGCACCGCAGGAAGCTCCTCGGGGTGTCCGCCAGTTCGAGCAGCTCACCGTCGAGGAGCACGTCGTACTTGCGCTCGATGGAGCCGGTTGCCTGCAGGAGGGAGAGGCTGTCGTAGCCGAGCTCGATCCAGTACAGGTCCTGGACGTCCTCGCTCAGCTCGACGCAGTCGTCTTCGCCTCCCCAGATCCGCAGGATGCGGGCCAGCTCCGTGAGCTCCAGCCGGTCCATGGCTTGCCTCTCTCCTCGTCCGCCGGGGCATCGGCGCACACCGGGTCGCGACGAGCCTGGTCCCACCGGATGGAGAGTCGCTCACGCCGTCGGCCAGCCGCGCTGGAGCCTTGGCGTCAGGCCGCGTAGAGGTCGAAGGTCGAGCTGCGGCGCGGGCCCGCGACCACGTCGAGCGCCGGGTCCACCCGGAGCATCGCCTGGTGCAGGCGCTGGAGCTGCTGCGAGGGTTCCACGCCCAGTTCGCCGATCAGCCGGGCCCGGAGCCTGCGGTACACGTCCAGCGCGGTGGCCTGCCGTCCCGACCGGTACAGCGCGACCATCGCCTGCGAGTGCAGGCCCTCGTGCTGCGGGTTCCTGGCCATCAGCTCGGTGAGCTCGGCGAGGAGTTCGCTGTGCCGTCCCAGGCGCAGGTCCACGTCGATGCGCCGCTCGGTGGTGACCAGCCGGCTCTCCGCCAGCCGCAGCACCTCGATCTCCAGGATCGGCCCGACCTTGACGTCGACGAGGGCGGGCCCCTGCCACAGGTCGAGGGCCTTGCGCAGCATGCTCGCCGCGCGTTCGTCGTCGCCCTCGTCGAAGGCGATCTGGCCGCCGGCCACCAGGGCCTCGTACGCGTGGACGTCCACCGACTCCTGCGGGATCTGGAGCAGGTAGCCTCCGTGCCGGGTCGCGAGCACGTCCTTGGCCGTGCCGGGGGCGCCCGGCCCCAGCGCGGTGCCCAGTCTGCGGCGCAGCTGCAGGATGTACGTCTGCAGGGTGGTGAGGGCGCTCTCCGGGAGCTTGGTCCCCCAGATCTCCTCCATCAGGGTCGGTACGGGCATCACCCGGCCCGGGTAGAGCGCGAGGAGCGCCAGGATCTGACGCGGCTTGCCCGCCGTAGGAACGATCGATGCCCCGTTGACCTCGGCACTCAACGGACCCAGAACCTGAATCTCCACGGTCTCCCGTCTCCCCTCCGTTATTTCGTCGAGATACTCACGGTTTTCAGTATTCGACCCGATGACGGTAAGGCAGCCCAGGGCGGCATCACCGCGTTCTCAAGCCGACGTCGAGCAGACCTCCGAAGGGGGCGAACGGCCGCGGGATTCGAAACCCCGCCTTCCGATTGACTGCCAGAACCCCTGTTCAGCCCGTAGATCAGTTCGGTCGCCGCTGTTCCGCTTGCCTGATGCGCAAATTCGGTCCACGGATTTCCGGGAGATACCGGAAAGCAGTGGGCGAATGATCTTTTAATGATCCGTCAGCCCACTCGGGCGAGCCGCTTGCGGGCCGTCTCCGGGGATTCCGCCGGGTTCTCCGGGCCGCTCATCAGGATCGACCGCTGGAGACTGCGCAGGGCCGAGGACGGCTCGATGCCGAGCTCGCGGACGAGGGTGGCGCGCAGCCGCTGGTAGACGCTGAGCGCCTCGCCGCGGCGTCCGGAGCGGTGGAGGGCGAGCATGAACTGCCCGTGCAGGTTCTCGTGGATGCGGTAGCGGCTGGCCAGGACGGTCAGTTCCGCGAGCAGTTCGCGGTGCCGGCCCAGGCGCAGGTCGGCCTCGATGCGCTGGTCGAGCGCGCACAGCCGGGTCTCCTCCAGGCGCCGCGTCTCCATGTCCAGCTGGACACCGCCCTCCACGTCGGCGAAGGCCGGCCCGGACCAGAGCGCCAGCGCCTCGCGCAGCAGCCGCGCGGCACCGGGGAAGTCGCCCGCGTCCATCGCCCGGTAGCCCATTCCGGCCAGCCGGTCGAATTCGCGGACGTCGCTGGTCCCGCCGGCGCTGCTGAGCATGTAGCCGCCCGGCAGCGTGACGAGCACGTCCTTGGGGGTGCGCGTCCCGTCCGTGCCCTCCAGTGCGGTGGCGATCAGCCCGCGCAGCTGGAGCACGTAGGTCTGCAGGGTCGTACGGGCACTGCGCGGGGGCTGCTCGCCCCACAGTTCCTCGATCAGCGCGGACACCGGGACCACCTGGTCCGCGTGGAGCGCGAGCAGGGCCAGCACCTGACGGGGCTTGGCGGCGGTCGGCGTGATGGAGACCCCGTTCTCCCGCACGGTCAGTGCGCCCAGTACATCGATGTCCACGCCGTACTCCCCTGCTTCGTCCATGGATGAGCCCTTGACTTTCGCTGGAACGAGCAAAAAACAGCCGGGCCGGTTTGTCAATACCAAACCGGCTGTACCGTTTTTCGCCCCCCAGTGACCGTGTCGACTCCTGAATCTCCCCCTGTGAACTGGGAGTTTCCTGACCAGAAGGCCGCCGGCGGCCCCGGACGGGCCCCTCCAGGGCCGCCCGAGGGCGGGAAGAACCGCTCTGGAAGGGGCGTCCTGCGGCCACTAAACGGCCGAGAACCGACCATGTGGTTGGCTCGCCCGCCCCGGCAGCCCCTCCGTACGGACCGCCCTGCCGCCAGGTTCAGACCGCGGAAGGCCATCCCCGCACCCTCGGACGTGATCAATACAAACCGCTTTAGCGGTTTGCTCACCGGCATTCGCGCTCGGCAGTCGCTGGAACGACGCCGGAGCCCCGCCGGAACACCGCTCGAACCACGGGGCCGCCCCCTCCGCCGACGGGCCGCCGACGGGCGCCCTCCGGGCCCCGGACGCGCCGCCGCCAGGCCGGTCCGGCGGCGGGGCCGGCCCGCACCGGGACGCCTCCCCCCTACCGCCGGGTGGCCGGATCGGCGGCGGGCGGGCTCCGGCGCGCGCCCCCGCGGCGCAACGGCATATGCAGAAATCTTCACGTAGGCAAACGGTGAACGAGACTGGCGTTACGGTGCGCCCCGACCGCACCGCTCCCGGCGGCCGCACCCCGCCGCCCGTACCGGCGGCACGCCGGCCCCGGAACCGGCGCACCACCCGTGGACTGCGGGGCTCCATGCGCGGCGGGACCCCCGGGGCACCCGCCCCGACCCCCTGCCGGCCCCACGGGGGGCCACGGCCCCGCCGGGTGCGGGGAGCCCGCCCGCGATCCGCGCGCAAACCCGGGCGCCCGATGCGAATCGGCCATTCTTCGTCCCCGGGGGTTCACCGGACGTCCGACAACCGGTTCACGCACCCCGAGGGGTCCCCTTGAGATGCTTCAGTGCGAGTGGCGGAGATCCGATGCCGGATGAGGGGTGGGGGCACGGACGGTAGGGGGGGTCACCGATTGCCGGAACCCCACCCTCCGCATTTTTCATGGCCAAGGGTCGTGATCCCTCTGGATAAAAAACCGGTTGGTATATATTTTTCTCGCAGTCACACCTGTAACTGGCCAGCGCTGCCTAGGGGGAACAATGAGCGCGAGCACGTTTCAAGTCGAGCGCACAGCGGTCTACGAACCGGCGTGGCGGACGGCCGCCCCTCCGCTCGGACAACGGGGTAACCGCTTCACCTCGCTGACCTCCACCGTCCCGAAGGAATTAGTGCACCGCGCCTCGGTCGCAGAAGTCCTTCTCACCGACTGGGAACGCGTCGACCACAGCCGTTTCACCGTCAGCGCGCAGTGGCCCCGCTCCCACAGCTTCTTCACGCCCGTCGCGGGCACCTACCACGATCCGCTGATGGTCGTCGAGACGATCCGGCAGATCGGCAGCCTGCTGGGACACGCCGAGTTCGGGGTCCCTTTCGGCCAGCACTTCCTGCTGTGGGACCTCAGCGTCACGGTCGTCCCGGAACACCTCCAGGTCAGCAGGACCCCCGCCTCCCTCGACATCGACGTCAGCTGCACCGAGGTCAGACGCCGCAGCGGTGACCTGGGCGGCCTGAACTACGAGGCCGTGGTCCACCGCGCCGGCCACGTCGTCGCGACGGGGCGCGTCTCCTACACCTGCACCACACCCGCCGTGTACCGGCGCATACGCCCGCCGCACACCCTGCTGCCCGGCCACAAGCCGCTGCCCCTGACCGCTCCGGTGGCACCGCAGAGCGTGGGACGGGTCTCGCCCACCGACGTGGTGCTGTCCCCCACCGGCACGCAGGACCGCTGGCAGCTGCGGGTGGACTCCCTCCATCCCATCCTCTTCGACCACCCGGTGGACCACGTTCCGGGCATGGTGCTGCTGGAGGCCGCCCGGCAGGCCGCCTCGGCCGCCCTGGGCCGCTCCTCCCTGCTCCCGCTCAACATCTCCGGCGATTTCAAGCGCTACGCCGAACTCGACCTGCCGTGCTTCATCGAGGCCGAGCGCCTGCACGACGGCGCCCCCGGCGGGGAGGAGACGGTGGCCGTGACGGGCCACCAGGACGGCCACCTCGTCTTCAACTCCACGGTGACGGCGGCCCCTTACATCGGCTGACCGAATGCCCCTCAGCGCGGCCCGAAGGCCGTCAGGTGTTCCCCGGCCCACTCCCGGAACGAACGGGCGGGCCTCCCCACGACGTCCGCAACCGTGCTCCCCACACCGGCCTTGGCCCCGGCACGCTGCCGCTCGGCGCTCTGCAGCAGTGCCTCCGCCACGGCCTCCGGGTACCGCGCACCCCACACCGCGCGGGCCTGCTCCGGATCCCACTCCTCGAAACGCAGTGGACGGCCCAACAGGACGGAGAGCTGGGCCGTCTGCTCCACCGCCGAGAGCGCCTCGGGTCCGGTCAGCGTGTGCACGCGCCCGGTGTGTCCCGGCTCGCCGAACGCGCGCACGGCCACCTCCGCGATGTCGCCCGGATCGACGCAGGCGTTCGGCGACGTCCCGTACAGGCCACGCACGACGCCCTCCGCACGCACCGCACCGGTCCAGGAGAGGGCGTTGGACATGAAGGAACGCGGGCGCAGCAGCGTCCACTCCATCCCCGAACCCCGCAGGGCCTCCTCGTTCCCCCGTTGCCAGCGGGTGATCAGGTCATCGGCCCCGCCGTCCTCGACGGCGGCCGCGGAAAGCTTCACCACGTGCCGCACCCCGGCCGACCGGGCGGCGGCCAGGAACCGCTCGTCGTCGTCGCGGCCGACGCGGCTGGTCACCAGGAAGGCGGTGTCCACCCCCCGCACGGCCCGGGCGAGCGAACCGGGGTCGTCGTAGTCCCCGTGGACGGCCTCGACCGTGCCCCGGCCGGCCACGACACGTTCCGGTTGCCTCGCCATGGCCCTGACCGCGGGGCCCGGGCCGATGCGCCCCAGCACTTCCCGTCCCACCGTCCCGGTGGCCCCCGTCACGAGAATCATGGTGCTTCCTTCCGGTCATGTACGCGCCCTCCGGCGCGTACGGGGTTGGCGTAAGAGTTACCCGCTGTAAGATACGTACGGGACGGACGGTTTGCATCAGGGCTTCCGACGCTCCGAGAATCCTGTGAAGGAAGGGAGCCACAGTGGCTGAGCAAATTCGAGCCATCCGCACACGCCAGGCGATCCTCGGCGCGGCGGCCAAGATCTTCGAGGAACGCGGCTACCAGGCCGCCACCATCTCCGAGATCCTCTCGGAGGCGGGCGTGACCAAGGGCGCCCTGTACTTCCACTTCCAGTCGAAGGAGGACCTGGCCTTCGGCGTGCTCAACGCGCAGAACCAGAGCCTCGTCGTCCCCGACCGCGCGATCAAGATGCAGGGGATCGTCGACATCGTCATGCTGCACACCTACCGCCTGCAGACGGACCCGATGGTCCGCGCGGGCGTACGGCTGACGATGGACCAGCTGGCACAGGGCCTGGACCGCAGCGGCCCCTTCCGCGCCTGGGCCGTGCCGATGCGCGAGGGCCTGGAGCGGGCCCAGAGCCAGGGCGAGCTGCTCCCCCAGATCGATCCGGCCGAAACCGCCGACGTCATCGTCGGCACCTACGCCGGCATCCAGTCCATGTCGCAGGCGCTCACCGAGTACGAGGACCTCGTGATCAGGGTCAGCGCGCTCATGCGCCACCTGCTGCCGAGCATCGTGCAGTCCTCCGTCCTCACCTCCCTCCACCTCGGCGAGAGCCGCGGCGCCGAGGTCTACGCCGAGGCCGTCCGGGCCATGGAGATCTCGCAGGCCCGGGAAGACCTCGCCAGCTGATCCGCGCCGTCGGCGGCCGCGCGCGGCCCCGGCCCGAAGTACCGGGACAGGGCGTCGGCCAGCGGGCCGCCGTCCTGTGACCAGGCGATGTGTCCGTCGGGACGCACCAGCAGCGCCTCGTACGGCAGCGCGGGGGTCGCCCGCGCGTGCACCACGCGCAGGGTGTCCGACCACGGGCGCGCCTCTTCCCCGTGGCGGGCGGCCAGCCCGCCGAAGAGGAGGAGCAGCGGGCTCCCCTCCCGCAGCAGCGCGATCAGGTCCGTCTCCCCTTCCCGGGTGACGATCCGCGCGTTCGGCAGGAACCGTCCCTCCGGCCCGGAGGGACGGCCCGTGCGGGCGGGCAGTACCGTCCCCTGGCCGCTGATCATGTCGCCGAGCCGCCCGGTGTCCCGGTCCGCGGTCAGGAGCCCGGTGAACACCTCGCGCAGCGCGTCGACCTCGGGCCCCTGCCGCATCAGCGCGAGCTGGGCCCGCGTGTTGTCGACGACGGCCCGCGCCGCCGGCCCGCGTTCGAGGCCGTAGGTGTCCAGCAGGCCCGCGCCCGCCGTGCCGCGCACCGCGAGGGCCAGCTTCCAGCCGAGGTTGAGGGCGTCCAGCACCCCCGTGCTCAGCCCCTGGCCGCCGATGGGGAAGTGCACGTGCGCCGCGTCGCCCACCAGGAAGACGCGCTCCGCCCGGAAGGTGCGGGCCACGCGCGTGAAGTCGCTGAACCGGCTGATCCACCGGGCCCCCTCCATCGCGATGTCGCGCCCGGCGATCCGGGACACCTCGCGCTGGAGCTCCAGCGGCGACGGCGGCGCCTCCCGGCCCGCGTGGGCGCCGGAGCAGTCGACGGTACGGATGTGCGTTTCACCGGCGGGCGTCCGCTTGGAGACGATCCACCCCCGCGGGGTGCGCAGCCACCCCTGCTCCAGGTCGCCGGGGTCCCGCAGCCGTGCCAGCCCCACCAGGGCGGACACCGTGGCGGGAGTGGCGTCGGACGCGATGCCCGCCAGTTCGCGGACCGTGCTGCGGGCCCCGTCCGCCCCGACGGCGTAGGCGGCGGTACAGGTGGCCGTCCCCTGCGGCCCCTCGACGGTGAGCAGCACGGCGCCGTCCCGCTGCGTGAGCCCCGTGACCCGGTGCTCCCTCAGGACCCGCGCGCCCGCCGCCCGCGCCCGCGCCTCGAACCGCCGCTCCAGCTCCGCCTGGGGGCGCTTGAGGATCGGCTCCGGCTCGTTCTCGGGCACGGTGATGACCAGTTCGTGGATGCCGGCGAAGTGGAAGCGGCCCGATTTCGTACCCGCGGACGTCTGCGCCGCGTCCGGCGGAAGGTGCCCGCGCCGGGCCAGCCCCTGTACCGCACGGGCGTGCAGGGTGGTGGCCTTGGGCCGCTCGCAGACCTCCGCCCGCGCCTCCAGGACCAGCGTGTCGACCCCGTACCCGGCCAGCTCGGCCGCGACCAGCAGGCCGACCGGCCCCCCGCCGACGACCACCACTTCAGCGCGCACGCCGTCCCCCTCTTCCTCATCCGGCGAGGAGAAAATATACCGGCTGCCCCGTTCTTTTCAATGACCTGACCGTAGGATCACCGCATGATCAGCTCTACGCTCCGTCTGGTACCGGTCACCCCGGACAACTTCGACGCCGTGTGCGCCGTGCGGGTACACCCACGCCAGGAACACCTCGTCTCCCCCGTCCAGAAGTCGCTGGCCGAGGCCTACGTCCACGGGGACACCGCCTGGCCGCGTGCCCTGGTCGACGGCGACGAGGTCGTCGGTTTCGTCATGGCCTTCCTCGACATCGTCTGGGACCCGGCGAAGGACCCCGAGCACCGCCGTTCCGGCCTGTGGCGTCTGAACATCGCGGCCGGCCACCAGGGCAAGGGGTACGGCAGCTTCGCGGTGGGCGCGGTCCTCGAAGAACTCCGCCGGCGCGGCGCCGGGCAGGCGTACGTCACCTGGGACACCGGCGAGGGCACCCCCGAGCCCTTCTACGCGGGCCTCGGCTTCCGCCGCACCGGCGAGCTCAGCGGCGACCAGCCCGTCGCCGTGCTGGACCTGGCGTAGGCCGTCCAGCGGCCCCGGTCCGTCAGGCCAGCACCGCCGTGGCGGAACTCCCCGCGGGCACCGGCGAGGTGCCCGCGCGGAACTCCTGCGGGCTGACCCCGCGCACCCGCTTGAAGGCCGTCGACAGCGCGAACGCGCTCCCGTAGCCGACCCGGCGGGCCACCGTCGCCACCGTGGCCTCCGGCTCGCGCAGCAGGTCGGCGGCGAGCGCGAGCCGCCAGCCCGTCAGGTACGCGACGGGCGGCTCCCCGACGAGCGCGGTGAAGCGGCGGGCCAGCACGGCCCGCGACACCCCCGCCCGCCGCGCGAGTTCCGCCACGGTCCAGCCGTGCGCGGGGTCCTCGTGGAGCAGCCGCAGGGCGACCCCGACGACCGGATCGCCCTGCGCCCGGTGCCAGGCCGGCGCCCCCGCCCCGGGCGCGGCGAGCCAGGCCCGCAGGACGCCGATCAGCAACAGGTCCAGCAGCCGGTCCAGCACCAGCTCCTGCCCCGGCTCGTCGCGGGCCGTCTCCGAGGCCAGCAGCCCGATCAGGGTGGCGTCGGCCGCCCCCGCCGGGCGGACCAGCACCGTCGGGAGCGTGCCGAGCAGCCGCCGCCCGACCTCACTGGGAGCCTGGTAGGTGCCGCTCAGCAGCACCGCCGCCCCCGGCTCCGCCCGGGCGTCGCCCCAGGTCCGCACGCCCTGCGCCAGGGTGTCCGTGAGGTCCTCGCCCGTCTCGGTGCTGCACCGCTGGTCCGGTCCCACCACGATCTGCGGGGTGGCGGTGCCGGGGGTGTCCGGGCTGTCGGCGAGCCCGTACGGCGCGGGACCCCGCACCACCGCCACGTCGCCCGGGCCGATCGGGACCGGCTCGCCGTCCTCGGGCAGCAGCCAGGCCGTACCGCTCACCAGGGCGATCACCGACAGCGGGGCCCGGTCCTCCACCCGCAGGGACCAGGGCGGGTTGAGGACGGACTTGAGGATGAAGGCTCCGCGGGCCTTGGGCCCGTCCAGCAGGCAGGTCAGCGTGTCCATGCCCCCATCCTCCCCTCCCCGCCGCGCCGTTCAGACGTCCCATACCCCGGTCGCCGCCGTCTCGCGGGCGTAGTCGGCGAAGTCCTTCGGCGCCCGCCCCAGCACCTCGCGCACCCCGTCGACCAGATGCGCGTTGCGTCCGTCCAGGATCACGGTGAACAGGTCCACCAGTTCCTCGGGCAGACCGTTCTCGCGCAGCACCGCCCGGTAGTCCTCCGGCGAGACGGGCACGTACGCGATCTCGCGTCCGGTCGCCTTCGACAGCTCGTCCGCCACGTCGGCGAGGGAGAGCAGCCGCGGTCCGGACAGTTCGTAGGTCCGGCCGACGTGCCGGTCGTCGGTGAGCGTGGCCACCACCACGTCGGCGATGTCGCCGGTGTCGACGAAGGGTTCGACGGCGTCGGCGACCGGCAGGGCGATCTCCCCGGCCCGTACGGAGTCCAGGAAGAAGCTCTCGTCGAAGTTCTGGTCGAACCAGCTGGCGCGGACCACGGTCCACTCGGCGCCGGGCACCTTCAGCCGCTCCTCGCAGAGCACCGCGGCCTCCTCGCCGCGGCCGGACAGCAACACCAGCCTGCGGACCCCCGCGGCCACCGCCGCCGAGGCCAGGGCGCCGATCAGGTCGGGGGCACCGGGCACGGAGAGGTCGGGCTGGAAGGTCACGTACACCCGCTCCACCCCCTCCAGCGCGGCCGGCCATCCGGCGGGGTCGTCCCAGTCGAAGGCCGGCTCCCCCGTGCGCGACCCGACCCGTACCGCGTCGCCCCGCTCCCGCAGCCGCTCCACGACCCGCCGTCCGGTCTTGCCGCGCCCCCCGATCACCAGGGTCAGCCCCGCGTGCACGTTCTCGTTCTCGTTCTCGTTCGTCGTCATGCGTCCCAGTCAACCGCCGCCCGCCGAGACGCGACATGGCCCAGAAGCTCACCTCCATGTGCGAGCGTCTCGCCGCAAACGCGTCGACACCGCCACCGGAATCCCTGATCATCCTGTGGTGACCTGGACCGAACGCATCGTCATCCGGGACGGCGTACGCCTGTCCTGCCGCGACTGGGGCGGCAGCGGCTCCCCCGTCCTCCTCCTGCACGGCCTCGCCGGGCACGCGGGCGAATTCGACGCCGTCGCGGCCCACCTGTCCGCCCGCCACCGGGTCGTCGCCCTCGACCAGCGAGGTCACGGCGCCTCCGAGCGCCGCCCGGCCGACGTCTCCCGCGAGGCCCACGTCGCGGACGTGCTCGCCGTCGCCGCGCGGCTCGGCCTCGACCGCCCCGTCCTGGTCGGCCAGTCCCTGGGCGGGCACACCGCGATGCTGACCGCCGCCGCCCACCCGGACCTGGTCCGCGGCCTCGTCCTGGTCGACGCCGGTCCGGCCGCCGCCGCCCCGGACACCCCCGCCACGATCGACGAGGGCCTCGGCTCCTGGCCCCTGCCCTTCCCCTCCCTCGACGCGGCACGGGAGTTCCTCGGCAGCGACGCCTGGGCCGCGGGCCTGGAACGCCGCCACGACGGCTGGTACCCGCGCTTCGACCGCGACGTCATGGTCGCCGCGATCACCCCCGTCACCACCCGTCCCTGGTGGCCCGAGTGGCAGCGCGTCGCCTGCCCCGCCCTCGTCGTCCTGGGCGAGCGGGGCATCGTCCCGCCCGCCGAGTCCGCCGAGATGCTGCGCCTCGCCGGCCCGGACACCACCCTGGTCTCGGTCCCCGGCTCCGGCCACGACGTGCACCTCGACCGCCCCGAGGTCCTGCACCCCCTGCTCTCCGGCTTCCTGGACGCCCTCCCCCGCACCTGACCCCGGCCCGCCGCGCAAACCCGGGTGCGCGTCCCCCGTACCGGGTATTAGGGTCGACCCCCGTGGAACCGCTCAGTGAGATACAGATCCGCTCATCCTTCGTGAACTGCACCAAGGGCGAGGCCGCACGGCTGCGCCTGCCGCTGGACTTCGCCGAACTGCCCTGGCAGGACCTCGACTTCCTCGGCTGGGTCGACCCCGGCGCGCCGCTGCGGGCGCACCTCGTGCTGCCCCGGGAAGGGGGCCCGGTCGGGATCTCCCTGCGCGTGCCCTCCGTGGGCCGCACCAGCGCCGTCAAGTCCAGCCTCTGCCAGATCTGCCTGACGGGCCACGCCTCCTCCGGGGTCACCCTGCTCGCCGCGCCCCTCGCGGGCGCCCGCGGCCGCGAGGGCAACACCGTCGGCACCTACATCTGCGCCGACCTCGCCTGCTCCCTGTACGTACGCGGCAAGCGCCGGCCGAAGCTGCGCACCACGCGGTACGAGGAGTCGCTGACCCTGGACGAGCGGCTCGCGCGGATGTGGGGGAACCTCGACGCCTTCACTTCCAAGATCACCGCGGGCTGAACCCGCGCGCGGAATGTGATCACATGACCGTATGACGAGGACTCTCTACCTGCTCTGCTCCGCCGCCCCGCCCGTGTTCGACGTGGCCCACGTGATCGAGGACGCCCAGTCGCGCGGCTGGAACGTGTGCCTCGGCCTGACCCCGGCGGCGGCGCAATGGGTGTCCGGGAGCCTCGACGGACTCGCCGCGCTCACCGGCAACCCGGTGCGCTGGCAGTACAAGCTGCCCGGAGAGCCGGACGTGTGGCCGCCGGCGGACGCCCTGCTGTTCGCCCCCGCCACCTTCAACTCGGTCAACGCGTGGGCCCTCGGCCTCACCGACCGCGTCGTCGTCGGCATCGCCGCCGAGGCCCTCGGCAAGGGCACCCCGGTCGTCGCCGTACCGTGCCTGAACGCCGCCCTCGCCGCGCACCCGCAGTTCGAGCAGTCCCTGACGGTCCTGCGCGGCGCGGGCGCCGAACTGCTCTACGGCGAGGGCGGTTTCGTCCCCGGACCGGCCGGTCCCGACGCCCCGCCGCACTTCCCGTGGCAGGCCGCCCTGGACGCCGTGGACCGGACCGGCACCGACCAGGTCTGATCCGAAGCGGGCCGGCCGCTACTCCCCCGTGACCCCGTCGATCGCCTCGCGCAACAGGTCCGCGTGCCCGTTGTGCCGGGCGTACTCCTCGATCATGTGGGCCAGGACGTAGCGCAGGGAGTACGGCTGGTCCCCGTAATACCCCGGCACGTCGAGGGAGGCGGCGGCCTCGACCACGGCCCGCGACCGCGCGCAGGTCTCCTCCCAGATCGCGAAGGACTCCGCCGGGTCCGCGTCCTCCACGTGGAACTCGGTCCACTCACCGGCCTCGTTCCGGGGGAAGTACCCGCGTACGTCCTCGCCGCCCACCACGTTGCGGAACCAGCCGCGTTCGACCTCGGCCAGGTGCCGCACCAGCCCGAGCAGGCTCAGCCCGGACGGCGCGACGGCCCTGCGGCGCAGCTGCTCGTCGGTGAGGCCCGCGCACTTCATCATCAGGGTGTCGCGCTGGCGCTGCAGGAGGCTGGTGAGGGTGGCGCGTTCGTCGCCGTCCAGGACGGCCGGGGTCCGCTGTTCGTCGTTCATCATCGGATGATCACACCCGCGCCGGGCCCCGCCCGCACGTTTTCACATGCCGGACGCGGCCAGGTCCCGGAAGAAGCTCCTGATGTCCCCCACCAGCAGCTCCGGCACCTCCATGGCCGGGAAGTGGCCGCCCCGGTCGTACGAGGTCCAGCGCACGACGGTGTCGGTGCGCGCGGCGACGTGCCGCAGAGGGATGAAGTTGTCCCGGGGGAAGTCGGCGAGGGCGGTCGGCGTGGCGGACACCTCGGGCGGCTGCCCGTAGTAGTCGGCGTGCGCCCGCTCCCAGTAGATCCGCGCGGCGGAACCGGCGGTGCCGGTCAGCCAGTACAGCATCACGTTGGTCAGCATCTGGTCCCGGTCCACCGGGCAGCGCGGGTCCGCCCACTCCGTGAACTTCTCCCCGATCCAGGCGAGCAGCCCGGTGGGCGAGTCGTTCAGCGCGTACGCGAGGGTCTGCGGCCGGGTCGCCTGGATGTCGGCGTAGCCCTGCCGTTCCCGCGCCCAGACGCGGTACCGCTCCCAGGAGGCCCGCGTCCGCTCCCGCTCGGCGGGGCTCAGCGCGGCCAGTTCGGCCTCCGCCGGCTCGGCGGTGGCCCCCGCCCCGGGCAGCAGGTTCAGGTGGACGCCGCACACCCGCCCGGGCAGCAGCCGGCCCAGCTCCCGCGAGACGGCCGCGCCCCAGTCCCCGCCCTGGACCCCGTACGTCCCGTACCCGAGGCGCTCCATCAGCACCCCGAAGGCCCGCGCGACCCGCTTGAACTCCCAGCCGGGCGAGGCCGTCGGCCCGGAGAGGGCGAAGCCGGGGATGCTCGGCAGCACGAGGTGGAAGGCGTCGGCGGGGTCCCCGCCGTGCGCCCGGGGGTCCGTCAGCGGGCCCGCGACCCGCTGGAACTCCACGAACGAGCCGGGCCAGCCGTGCGTCATCAGCAGGGGCGTCGCGTCCGGTTCGGGCGAGCGGAGGTGCGCGAAGTGCACCCGCGCCCCGTCGATGACGGTGGTGAACTGCGGCCACTCGTTCAGGCGCGCCTCGGCGGCCCGCCAGTCGTACTCCTCGCGCCAGTAGCGCACCAGCTCGCGCATCTCGCCGAGCGGTATCCCGTAGGCCCACCCGGCGCCGTCGATCCCGTCGGGCCACCGCACCCGGCGCAGCCGCCCGTCGAGGTCGTCGAGCTCCTCCTGCGCCACGTCCAGCCGGAACGGGGTCAGTCCCTCACCGAGATCGTCCATCCCCCCACCCTGCCAGCCCGCCCGGCACGGCCGAGCACGGGGTGCGGCGACCGGGCCGGAGAGGGGTCAGGCCGCGTAGAGGTCGAAGGTGGAGCCGCGCTTGGGGCCCGCCGCCACGTCCAGGGCCGGGTCGACCGTCAGCATCGCCTGGTGCAGCCGCTGCAACTGCGGCGACGGTTCGACGCCCAGGTCCCCGATCAGCCGCTGCCGCAGCCGCCGGTAGACGTCCAGTGCCGTCGCCTGCCGCCCGGACCGGTACAGCGCCACCATCAGCTGGGAGTGCAGACCCTCGTGCTGGGGCTGTCGCGCGGTCAGCTCGGTCAGCTCGGCGAGGAGTTCGGTGTGCCGCCCGAGCCGCAGGTCGACGTCGATGCGCCGCTCCACCGCGACCAGCCGGCTCGCCTCCAGCCGCAGCACCTCGATCTCCAGGACCGGTCCCACCCGTACGTCGACCAGAGCGGGCCCCCGCCACAGCGCGAGTCCCTCGCGCAGCAGGTCGGCGGCGGTGCGGTCGTCGCCGGCCTCGAAGGCGCTCTGCCCCCGGCCCACCAGGCTCTCGTAGGCGTTCACGTCGACGCACTCGGGCGGCACCTGGAGCAGGTAGCCGCCGTGCCGGGTCGTGAGGACCTCCTTGGCACCGCCGGGCCGGCCCGGCCCCATCGCGGTGCCCAGCCGGCGGCGCAGCTGCAGGATGTACGTCTGGAGGGTGGTCAGCGCGCTGACGGGCAGGTTCTGGCCCCAGATCTCCTCCATGAGGGTCGGCACGGGCATCACCCGCCCGGGGTGCAGTGCGAGGAGGGCCAGGATCTGCCGCGGCTTGGCCGCCGTCGGCACGATCGAGTCCCCGTCGACCTCGGCACTCAACGGACCCAGAATCCGGATCTTCACGGTCTCCCCCTTCGTGGTTCCTCGCATCGCCCGATACCGCCGGGCTCCGGCCGGAGCCCGCTTCCCACACTCCGTGCGGGTCCGCCCGCACGGCACGGCCCCCGGAACCCGGCGGACCCGCGAGGGCCACCGCGGCCCTGGGACCCGTCAGACCCCGCTGCCGAGGAACTCGTAGGCGCACACTCCGCCGCTCTCGGGCACCTCGCGGGCGTCCGTCCGGTACTCGCCCGAACACGCCCGTCCCACCAGGCTCGGCAGCAACAGCCCCCACAGGGCGGCCACCTTCCGCCGCAGCTCTCCGTAGGACAGTCCGGTTCCCGACAGCACCTCGATGCCGCAGACGGCCGCCGCCACCAGTGCCTCGGCGCTCTCCCACCGCTCGGCGGGCGAGAGCCCGTCGCCCTCGGCGCCGCCGTCGCCGGCCTCGCCGGCCGGTCCGCCGAGGGGCAGTTCCCCGGTGTCCCGCGCCATCCGCAACAGGTCGGACACCGTCGCCAGCCACGCGCCCTGGAAGTCCTGCTGCGCCGACGGGTGCCCGCCGCACTCCTTGGTGATCCGGAAGCTCGCCGGGATCGCCGGTTCCTCGTGCAGCGTCCGCGCCAGCCAGTGGGTCGCGTCGATCAGCGCCTGCAGGGGCGAGACGCCGCTCTCGTTCAGCCCGCGCACCGCCTCGCGCAGCAGGCGGCAGCCCCGCCGCTGCACGGCGTCCGCGAGCTCGTCCTTCGAGGCGAAGTGGAAGTACAGCGCCCCCTTCGTCACCCCGGCCGCGCCCGCGATCTCGCCGAGCGTCGCGTTGGCGTATCCGCTGCGGTGGAACAACTCGGCCCCGGCGAAGACCAACCGCCTACGGGTCCGCTCCGACCTCTCCTGCACCGCTCCGTCTCCCTTCCGCTCCGCCGCGCCCCGCTCCGGTGCCCGGGCTCAGGCGCGTACGAGCCGGTCCGTCCGCAGGCCCGGCACGGCCACCGCGCCCACCGCCGCGGCCGCGGCCGCGCCCGTCGTCTTGCCCACGCTCGCGCTCTCCGGTCCCGCCATCAGGATCGATCGCTGCAACCGGCGCAGCGCGGTGGACGGTTCCAGACCCAGGTCCCGTACGAGCGTGGCCCGCAGCCGCTGGTACACGTCGAGCGCCTCGCCCCGCCGCCCCGAGCGGTGCAGGGCGATCATGAACTGCCCGTGCAGGTTCTCGTGCGTCCGGTACCGGCTCACCAGCACCGTCAGCTCCGCCAGCAGTTCGCGGTGGCGGCCCAGCTTCAGATCGGCCTCGATGCGCTGGTCGAGGGCGCACAGGCGGATCTCGTCCAGCCGTCGCGTCTCCATGTCGAGCTGCACCCCGCCGTGCACGTCGGCGAAGGCGGGGCCGGACCACAGGGCGAGCGCCTCGCGCAGCCGCTGGGCGGCGACCGGGAAGTCCCCGGCGTCCATGGCCCGGTAGCCGAGCGCCGCCAGCCGGTCGAACTCCCGCACGTCGCTGGTCCCGCCACCGCTGTTCAGCAGGTAGCCGCCGGGCAGCGTGACGAGCACGTCCTTCGCCGTCCGGGACCCGTCGCCCTGCCCCTCGCCCTCCTCCAGGGCGGTCGCGATCAGCGCGCGCAGCTGGAGGACGTACGTCTGCAGCGTCGTACGGGCGCTGCGCGGCGGTACCGCGCCCCACAACTCCTCGATCAGCGCCGACACCGGCACGACCTGGTCGGCATGGAGGGCCAGGAGGGCCAGGACCTGCCGGGGCTTGGGGGCGGTCGGCGTGATGGAGATTCCGTTCTCCCGCACGGTGAGTGCGCCCAGTACATCGATGTCCACGTCGTACTCCCCTGTCCTTGGATGAGTCGCAAGAGTCAGTAGAAAACAGGCCGGACGGTTTGTCAATACCAAACCGGCTGCGCTGTTTTGGACCCGGCAAGGTCGTGGCGCCACGCGAAGATTCCTACCTGACCTGCACTTTTGCATGCAGTGCACCTATGCGCGACGACTTGGAAGGCTTCGGCCGCCTCGCAACAGGGGTCATATAACACCCAGAGGAGCTCAAAAATCAAACCATTCAGTCTGTTTCTTGGGGTTCTGCCGCGATGCCCGGCAGCACGACCGACCAGATACGGGTGAGGGCCTGGTGCACGTCGGCCCCGTCGGCGTGCACCGCGCCCAGCACCTCCAGCCCGGCCGTCACGGCCACCACCAGGCGGGCGGCGTCCCGCGCGGACACCCTGTCGGCCAGCTGCCCGGCGCGCGCCGCGGCCCCGAACGACTCCTCGGCCCAGAGCCGCCACTGCCCGCGCAGGTCCACCCGACTGCGGTGGGCGACGTCCGCCCCGAGCGCGAACCCGGCCCGGACGAGCACGTCACCGACGAGCAGCCGCTGGAGCGCGTACGTCGAGTCGACCAGCGCTCCCAGGGGATCGCCGGCCCGTCCCGCCCCGCCCCCCGCGCGGGTGATCGACCGCACGGCCTCGGCGGCCCGTCCCTCGACGGCCCGCGCGAGGGCGGTCTTGCCGTCGAAGTGGAAGTTCAGCGCGCCGGGGCTCACTCCGGCCCGTTCGCTGATCGCGGCGATCGAGGCGGCGACGAAGCCCTCCTCGGCGAACACCTCCGCGGCCGCACGCACCAGGGACTCCCGCGTGCGTGCCGCACGCTGCTGCTTGACCATGGGGGCTCCGCGGTTCGCCCCAGAGACAGGGGTACGACATCGTCGCGGCAACGGTCGGCGCCGCCACCGGAGGCCGGGCGGACTCCCACCGGAGACCCCCGCGGGCCACCGCCCCGGTACGGCCTTTTCCGGACACCCACCACCCTCCGAACATGCCGCCGAACCCTCCCGAACAGCACCTACGCCACCCCCACCCACCCTCCAACAACCCCAAACAGGCCCCCTTCCCCCACACCTGGTCTCCCCCACCCCAACACCCGCTCCCGCACACCCGGTCCCAGTCCCGGTCCCAGTCCCAGTCCCAGTCCCAGTCCCAGTCCCAGTCCCAGTCCCAGTCCCAGTCCCAGTCCCAGTCCCAGTCCCAGTCCCAGTCCCAGTCCCAGTCCCAGTCCCAGTCCCGCTCCCGCTCCCGCTCCCGCTCCTGCTGCCGCCCCCAGTCCCAGTCCCAGCCCCAGCCCCAGTCCCGCTCCCGCACACCCGGCCCCGCTCCCGCACACCCGGTTGCACCAACCCCGCGCCCAGTCCCCGACCCCGCACCCCCGGTTCCACCGCCCCGCGCCCCGACACCCACACACCCGCTTCCGACGCCCCAGCCCCGGCCCCCACGCACCCGCGCACCCGCGCCCCGACACCCGGCCACCCAGTTCCGACGCACCCGCGCCCGCACCCAACACCCCGCACCGCGGCACCCGCACACCCGGCTCCACCACCCCCGCCCCCGCCCGGCCCCCGACCCCGCGCTCCCGGTTGCACCGCCCCCCGCAGTCGATCCCCGCCGCCCCCAAGCCCACCCACCCGGCCACCCGCCCCGCCATGCCCCCGGCCGCACGGATCACCCCTACGCCCCAGAGCCGGCCCCCCGGCCCTCGCGCAGTGCTCTCACCACCGGCCCCGTCATCGCCGTGGTCACCACGGCCATCAGCACCAGGACCGTGAACAGCTCCACGCCGATCACCCCCAGGCCGATCCCGATGTTGAGCACCACCAGCTCGGTCACCCCGCGGCAGTTCATCAGCGCCCCCAGCAGCACGGCCTCCTCCCGGCTCCGCCCCGCCAGCAGCGCCGCACCCGTCGCCCCGCCCCACTTCGCCACGACGGCCACCGCCGGCACGACCGCCGCCCACAACCAGACCCCGCCGCCCCCCAAGGCCCCCACATCGGTGCGCAGCCCGCTGCCCACGAAGAACAACGGCAGCAGCACCGGCACCGCGAACTCCCGTATCCGCTCCGCCGCCCGCTCGACCGCCTTCACCCCCCGGGGTACCACCGCCCCGAAGACGAAGGCCCCGAACAGCGCGTGCAGCCCGAGGGAGTCGGTCGCGTACGCCGCCAGGCAGAGCCCGCCGAACAACCCGGCCAGTACCCCGCCGCCACCGGTCCCGCCCGACCGCCTCCCCACGACCCGGGCCAGCAAGGGCCGTACGCCCCACCACATCCCCGCCACGAACGCCCCGGCCGCCAGGGCCCGTACCGGCCCGGCCCCCGCCCCGCCTCCGCCCGCCACGGCCACCACCACCGCGAGCAGGCACCAGGCGACCACGTCCACCACCGCCGCGCAGGCCATCGCCAGCGCCCCCACCGGCGTCCCGTACAGGCCCTGCTCGGTGAGGATCCGGGCCAGCACCGGAAAAGCGGTCACGCTCAGCGCGACCGCCACGAACAGGACGAACTCCGCCCGGCCCACCCCCTCCGGGGCGAAGGACCCGTACAACCCGAGGGCCAGCAGCGCGCCCAACGCACAGGGCACCCACACACTCGCCTGGCTCACCAGAACAACCGCGCGCCCCTGCCCCCGTAGCAGCCCGAAATCCAACTCCAGCCCCACCAGAAACATGAAGGCGACCAACCCGAGGTCCCCCAGCACCCCCAGATACGGCAGGACCTCCCCCGGCAGCAGCCACCGCTGCCCCTGCGGCCACACCCACCCCAGCAGCGTGGGCCCGAGCAGGATGCCGACGGCGATCTCCCCGACCACCACCGGCTGCCCGAGCCGGCGCGCCCCGGCACCGCCCACCCCACACGCGAGCACCACCACCGCCACGGCGACCAGCACCTCACCCGCCACAGCCCCTCACTGCCCGGCGGACCCCACCGAAAACAACCCGGCCCCCGACTTCGGCAGGTCGTCACCGTTCGGTTGCCGTCAGCCGTGGCCGCAGCGCGCACCGATCCGCCGATGATCCCGTCGGACTCCGACGCGCACCCCCCGACCGACCCACCCGGTGCCCTGGTGCTCTGACCGGAAGGGCTCACCGGAAGGGTCCACCGGAAGGGCTCACCGAGGGGTCACGGCACCGGCAGCCGACGATCAGCCCCCCGCCCCCCGCGCGGCCACCAGCAGCCCGATCCCGTCAAGAATCCGTTCCAGCCCGAAGTCCAGCGCCTGGTCCTGCCCGCCGTCCCGCGCGACCGACGCCAGCGCGGCCCCGAGCGCCGGGAAGTCCGCCCCGCGCAGCCGCATCACCTCCCCCAGCACCGCCCCGAGCTCCACGTCCGGCCCACCCCCGGCGGCGCCACCGGCGGCACCCCCAGCGACAGCAGCTCCAGCCGCACCCCCGGCCGACACCGCCCGCTCCTGCTCCGCGATCCCCCGCACGTGCCCGGCCACCAGCACCACCGCGTCCATCGACTCGGCCCCGCTCAGCCCACACCCCTCCAGCGCCGCGAGCGCCCGCTCCAGCCACCCCACCTCCCGCGGCCCCACCGCCCGCGCCCCCACCGTCGCCCGGAGCAGCCACGGATGCGCCCGGAAGGCGGCGAGCAACTCCCGCGCCCAGGCCCCCAGCCGCTCCCGCCAGCCGCTCCCGGCCCGCTCCAGCGCGGCGTCGAGTCCCGCGGCCGGATCCGGCATCGCCGCCTCCGCCATCAGCGCGACCAGTTCCGCCTTGCCCGGCACGTACCGGTAGAGCGCCATCTTGGTGACCGCCAGCTCCGCGGCCACCCGCTGCATGGACACCCCGCCCAGGCCCTCCGCGTCGGCGATCGCGACACCCGCCCCCGCGATCCCCTCCAGCGTGAGCCCGCGCCGGGGCCCCCGGGCCGGCGGCCCCGGCGGCGGCCCCCACAGCAATCGCACCGCCGGGCCCCACTGTTCGTCCGCCATCGGATCCCCTTGCGCTCGCACCAAAACTGCGTCTACCGTACACAAAACAAAAAAGTATCCACCGGACACAATTACCGAACGCCTGGAGCCCCCGTGCCCACACCCACCCGACCCGCCCGCACCGTCCTGATCTCCGGCGCGAGCATCGCCGGCCCGGCCCTCGCCCAATGGCTCGGCCGCCACGGATTCCGCCCCACCGTCGTCGAACTCGCCCCCGCGCTGCGCCCCGGCGGCCGGGCCGTCGACTTCCGCGGCGAGACCCACCTCACCGTCCTGGACCGCATGGGGATCCTCGACGAGCTGCGCCGGGCGCAGACCGGCGGCACCACGATGACCTTCGTCGACGCCGACGACCGCGAACTCCTCCACCTCCCCGCCTCGTTCGCGGGCGGCGACATCGAGGTACTGCGCGGCGACCTCTCCCGCATCCTGTACGCCTCGTCCCTGCCCACCACCGAGTACGTCTTCGGCGACTCCGTCACCGGCCTCAGGGAGACCCCCACCGGCGTGGACGTCACCTTCCGCCACGCCCCGCCCCGCACGTTCGACCTGGTCATCGGCGCCGACGGCCTGCACTCCACCGTCCGCCGCCTCGCCTTCGGCCCGGAGCGACGCTACGTCCGCCACCTCGGCTACTACGCCGCCACCTGGAGCCTCCCCCTCGGCCCGTCCCCGTCCCCGTCCCCGTCCCCCATCACCACCGGCGCCCCCCACACCTGCGCGACCATCGGCCTCAACACCCCCGGCCGCCTCGCCGGCATCGGCACCTCTCCCGCGGACCCGACCCGGGCGCACGCGTTCTTCCTCTTCGCCTCCCCGGAACTGCGGTACGACCGCGACGACCCCCTGCCGCAGAAGGCCCTCGTCAAGCAGGCCTTCGACGGACTCCCCTGGCGGGTGCCCCACCTCCTGGACTCCCTCGACGCCGCCGAGGACCTCTACTTCGACTCCATCAGCCGCGCCGACGTCGGCACGTGGTCCACCACCGGCGGCCGGATCGCCCTCGTGGGCGACGCCGCCTGCGGCGCGACGATCGGCGGCATGGGCACCGGCACCGCACTCGTCGCCGCGTACGTCCTCGCGACCGAGCTGGCCCGCTCGCCCGACGACCCCCGCTCCGCCCTCACCCGCTACGAGTCCCTCGTACGTCCCTACGCCGAGCGCTGCCAGAAGGGCGGCGACCGCACGGGCCCCTTCCTGGCCCCCGCCACCGCCTTCGGCCTACGGGTGCGCAACACCCTGCTCAGCCGCCGCCGCTGCCTGGAGTGGATGCTGCGGCAGGGCCGGAGGGCCACCGCCCTCCCCCTCCCCTCCATCACCGTTGACCGTTAACGCCGTTAACGCCGTTAACGCCACCGACGCGCCCCCCACCAAAAAGTAACAGTGCAAATCGCCCCACAGTCCGTCAAAACCCCTTCCCGCGCCTCCTTAAACGTACTGGTCGACTGGTTTTCTTTCACCGAAGCCCACTAGATTGATCACGTACCGCCGGAGCGATCCGGCACCGGAAGCAGAGAGGCAGAGGCAGACGTGGCAAGGGTCAGGCAGGAACGGGCCGAGATCACCCGACAGGCGATCCTCAACGGTGCGGCCATCGCCTTCGACCGCTCCGGCTTCGGCGGCACCAGCCTCAGCGACGTCGTCAAGCACGCCGGGGTCACCAAGGGGGCCCTCTACTTCCACTTCCCCTCCAAGGAAGCCCTCGCCCGCAGCCTGATGGGCGAGCAGTTCCAGGTGTCCCAGGACATCCCGGCCATGGAGGACCCGGGCCTCCAGACGGTCATCGACCTGACCCACCAGCTGGCGGCCGGGCTGCGCTCCAACGTCCGCGTCCGCGCCGGGATCCGCCTGGTCATCGAGTTCGGCTCGTTCACCCACCCGGACCCATCCCCGTACAACGCGTGGATCGACACCTGCGTCCACTGTCTGACGCCGGCCCGGGACCGCGGGGACATCATGCCCTCGCACGACGTATACGACCTGTCGACCTTCCTCGTCGGTTCGTTCACCGGCGTCCAGGTCACCTCGCACGTCCGCACCGGCCGCGAGGACCTGCACGCACGGGTCGTGGACCTGTGGAACTACCTCCTCCCGGGCATCGTGCCCGCCCGGCGGATGCACCTCTTCGACCCCGCGGGCTCCCGCGCCTGCCGCGCCGAACTCGGCCTGACCACCACGGCGGCCACCCCGGCCACCCCGGCCGCGACCGACTGACGACCCGCCTCCAGGGCGGCCTCGCACACGCCGTGGCGAACCACGGGGGTGCTCGCTACGGCGTGCGCGAGGCCGCCCTGTCGCATGTCCGGACCCTCCCGACGCCCCCAACCACCCTCCCCGACGCCCTCCGCACCCATTTCGTTAGCAAAACCCAAGCGTGGCGCCCACATGCACCCAAGAACGTTAGTAAAGTCCCTCTCATGACTTCGCCCTCGTCCCAGAGCGACCGAGAGAAGGTCGTCTCCAAGCTCCCCCCGTGGCTCCGCCAGGAGTTGAAGATCCGCACCGCCCAACTGCGGGTCGACATCCAGGACGCCGTCCACCAGGGCATCGCCCACTGGAGCGGTCTCGCCTCCGCCCCCTCCCCCGTCGACACGGCGGGCGCCGAATCGTTCTCCACCTGGCTGCCCGCGGGCCAGTGGGAGTCCTTCCGCGCCGACTCCAAGGACCGCGGCGTCTCCCTCATCCAGGGCCTCGCCCAGGCGGTGCACCTCTGGCTGGAGTTGAACCCGGCCCCCACCGTCAAGCGGCCCTCCGTCGTCCGCCGCATCGTCGTGTGCAACCAGAAGGGCGGCGTAGGCAAGACCGCCATCACCGCCGGCACCGCGGAGGCCCTCGCGGAGGACCCCTCCTCCCTCCACCCGGTCCGCATCGCGCGCCAACTGGCCCGCCTCACCCCGGCCGAGGAGAGCGAACACCCCCACGCGCCGGTCACCCCGCTGGACCTCGAAGACCTCCCCGGGCTCGGCATGCGCGTCCTGCTCGTCGACTTCGACCCGCAGGGCCACCTCACCAAGCAGCTCGGCCAGCAGCCCCTGCCCATCGGCGGCGACAGCCTCACCTGCCACATGGCGGGCGAGGCCAAGGGACCGCTCTCCGACCTGATCGTCCCCGTCCCGGACGACCGCTTCGGCGACCGCCTCCACCTCCTCCCCGCCTGCACGGACGCCTTCCTCCTCGACGTCCGCCTCTCCACGGTCCGCGCCCGCGAGGCCGCCCTCGAACGGGCCCTCTCCCCCGTCGAGTCCGATTACGACGTCATCCTCATCGACTGCCCTCCCAGCCTCGGCCTCAGCATGGACGCGGCCATCTACTACGGCCGCCGCCGCGACGCCGAGCAGCCCGGCGCCTCGGGCGCGCTGATCGTCGTACAGGCCGAGGACTCCTCGGCGGACGCGTACGACCTCCTCACGTCCCAGATCAACGACCTGCGCGACGACCTCAGCCTCGACATCGACTACCTCGGCCTCGTCGTGAACCTCTACGACGGCCGCCGCGGCTACATCGCCACATCCTCCCTCCAGGCCTGGATGGACATAAAGGATCCGCGGGTCGTGGCGATCGTCCCCGACCTCAAGGAACAGCGCGAAGCGGTACGGGTGAAGCAGCCGCTCTTCGTCTACGCACCGAAGGGCGACCAGGCCGTGGCCCTGCGCGCCCTCGCCAGGGAGATCTCATGAGCAAGGCCGACAAGCTCGGGGTATCGGCTTCCTTCGCCCGGGCCCAGCCCGTCGGCGTCAGTTCCCGCCGCGCCGCCATCGCCGAGGCCACGGGCGCCCCCACCTCCGGGGTCGTTCCCCCCTCCGAGGTGCCCATCGACGCCCTCGCCCACAACCCCTTCAACCTCCGCGAGGACCTCACGGACCTGGCCGAGCTGGCCGAGTCCCTGACCGTACGGGGACAGCTCCAGCCCCTGGCCGTCGCGACCCGGATGGCCTTCATGGAGGCCCACCCCGGGGCCACCGACGGCCTGGGCCGCGCCCCGTACGTGGTCATCGACGGCAACCGGCGCCTCGCCGCGGCCCACCTGGCGGGCCTGAAGACCATCCAGATCCACGTCAACGACTCCCTGTCGGCGTCGGCCGCGGACATCCTCGAATCGGCGCTCATCGCCAACGTCCACCGGGTCGACGTGGCCCCCATGGACCAGGCGCGTGCCCTCCAGGAACTGGTCGACGTCCACGGCTCCCAGGCACAGGTCGCCAAGCGGATCGGCAAGACGGCCGCCTGGGTCTCCCAGCGGCTGACCCTGCTCAATCTGACGCCCACCCTCCAGGAGAAGGTGGAGACGGGCGAGCTGAAGGTCGAACCGGCCCGCCGCATCGGCCGCCTCCCCCAGGAGGAACAGGCCGCCGCTGCCGACGAGAGCCTGAGCGCGGTCAACCCCCCGCGCCAGCGCACCCGCCCGGCACCCGCCACCGCCAACCCGCAGCCGCAGCCCCAGCCCCAGCCACCGGCGCCGACCGCGTCCCCCTCTCCCTCCCCTTCTCCTTCTCCCTCCGCCGCACCGGCCCCCCGCATCACGATCTCCACCCACTCCCCGGAGACCATCGCGGACGCCCTGACCGCCCACCTCACCCCGGACGACCTGAAGGCCGTCACCGAACTCCTGATGACCCGCATCTGACCGGGCCCGCGGGAACCGCGAAGCACCAGACGCCCGGGGGCGCCGACGGCACGGAGCCGCAGGCGCCCCCGCGTGCTGCCGCGAACACCTCCGGCAGAGGGCCTCAGCGCTCCCGGCCGTCCGCGTCCAGGCTGCGCCGGCGCACCAGCAGCCGCCCGTCCTCACCGCGCACCAGGTCGTCGTGGCAGAGCAGCGAACCGCGGATCTTCAGCGGGCCGCCCTGCGGGGTCGCCATCGCCAGCGCGTAGTAGCGGGTGCGCAGCGTGTCGTCGGGCCGCTGCTCGACGCCGACCATCCCGAACCAGTGCCGGAAGTCCAGCCCCTGCGCGGCGATGTGGTTCACGCCCGCGCGCACGGTCTCCCGCAGGTCCTCCCGTCCGGTCTGCGGCTCCGGCTCGCCCGCCGACTCGAAGACGGCGTCCTCGGTGAAGGTCTCCGCCCACGCGTCCGGGTCCGCGGCCTCCCCTTCCAGGAGGTTCATCTGCCGGGCGTAGAACTGCTGCACCTCCGCGTACAGCGCCGCCGGCACGTAGTCCGCGCCCGCCCCGCTCGTGGCCTCGCTCATCGCACATCCCCATCTCTCACACGGGCGCTCGTCGCGCCGAGGTTCCACCGCACCTCTCAAGTCCGAGTTGAGCCGCGCCCGTCATCGTGGCCGCGCAGCCGTTTTCCAGCCGAATCGAGGTCGCCGCCATGCGCGTGCTGTTCAACGTCTCCCCCGGACTCGACCACGTCTATCCAGCCCTCGGACTGGCCTGGGCCCTGCGCACGGCCGGCCACCAGGTGGCCGTCGCCACCACGGGAGTCTCCGTACAGGCCGCCGTGGGTGCCGGGCTGACCGCGTACGACGTGGCCCCCGGGGCCGACTTCTCCAAGATCTTCCCCAAGAAGGGGACCCCCGAGGAGCGGGCCGCCGCGATGCGTGCCCGCGGCGCGGAGATCACCGTCTCCGAGGAGACCCCGGACTTCATCCTGCAGAAGTTCGGCGAGATCAACGACCTGATGGCCGACCGGACCCTGGAGTTCGCCCGCAACTGGCGGCCCGACCTGGTCGTCTACTCACGGCTCCAGGGCACCGCGCTGCTCACCGCCCGCGCCCTGGGCATCCCCGCCGTGGAGAACGGATACAGCTTCCTGCGCGAGGGCAACCTGCCGGGCCGGCTGCTGCCGCACCTCGCGCCCACCTTCGAACGGCTCGGCGTGCCCCTGGAGCTGCCCACCGTGCAGCCCGTCTACTTCGCCCCCGAGGAGCTCATGCGCGGCGAGGGCCAGGGCTGGACGATGCGTTTCGTCCCGCACCACGGCGGCGGGGTGCTCCCCGAGTGGCTGGCGGCCCCCAAGGAACGTCCCCGCATCGTCGTCACCCTGGGCACCATCGTGCCCGGCGTGGCCGGGGTGGGCAGCCTGCGCAGCGTGCTCGACGCCGCGGAGGGGCTGGACACCGAGATCGTCCTCGCCCTCGGCGACCAGGTGGACCTCGAACCGCTCGGCCCCCTGCCCGCCAACGTCCGTCCGGTCGGGTGGACGCCGCTCAACTCGCTGCTGCCCACCCTCGACGGCATCGTCCACCACGGCGGCGCGGGCACCACCCTGGCCTCCGCGCACGCCGGAGTGCCGCAGCTCGCGATGCCCTACGGATCCGACAACTGGATCAACGCCGGCATCGTCGAGACCGCGGGGGTCGGCTTCAACCTCCAGCCGGAGGAGATCACCCCGGCGGTGCTGCGCGCACTCGTCGAGGACCAGCCGCTGCGCAAGGCGGCCACCGCCCTGGCCGAGAACCTCGCCGCGCAGCCCGGCCCGGACGCGATGGTGCCCCGCCTGGTGGAACTGGCCGGCGTCCGCTGAAGCCGTCCCCGCCCGACCCGGCCCGGCCCCGCCCGGCCCCCCATACCGCACCACCACCCCGCACCGCCATCCAACCGCACCACCGAGAGGAATCCCGCAAGATGAGACTCAGCCCGCTGTCCCGCGCAGTGCGAGGAGCCGGCCTCGTGCTCGGCACGGCGACCCTGCTGGCGGCGACCGTACTGCCCGCGCACGCGGCGGTCACGGTCACCGACCTCGGCACCCTGCCCGGCGGTACCTCCAGCCTGGCGTACGGGATCAGCCCGCACGGCGTCACCGTCGGCTTCTCCGACAACGCCCAGGGCGCCACCCGCCCCGTCCGCTGGTCCGCGAACGGAACCGTGTCCGACCTGGGCACGCTCCCCGGTGACGTCGGCGGCTCGGCGTTCATCGTCAACGACTCCGGCGTCACCGTCGGAAAGTCGGTCGGCGCCGACAAGTCCGAGCACGCCGTCGTGTGGCGTCAGGGCGCCGCCCCCACCCAGCTGCAGGCCCTGCCCGGCTCGGTCAAGAGCCGCGCCTACGCCGTCAACTCGTTCGGGGACATCGTCGGCTTCTCCGCCACCCCGGAGAACGTCTACAAGGCCATGCGCTGGACCCTCAACGGCAACGCCGTCCCGCTGCCCCCGCTGGCCGGCGGCACCGCCAGCTCCGCCGGCTCCATCAACAACCTGGGCACCACGGTCGGCTACTCCGTCCAGAACGGCTTCCAGAACGCCGTCCGCTGGAACCCCGACGGCACCCCGGTCGCCCTCGGCGGGATCCTGCCCGGCGACGACTCCAGCCAGGCCAGCTGGATCAACGACTTCGGTGTCGTGGTCGGCAACTCCTTCAAGGCCGGCAAGTTCTACGACGGCCCGTACCACGCCGTTCGCTGGAACCGGCAGGGCCAGATGACCGCCCTGTCGCCGCTGCCCGGCCACACCGGAACCGCCGTCTACGGCATCAACAACCACGGCGTCGCGGCCGGGTTCTCGTACTCCCCGGGCGGTGTCTACCACGCCGTGACCTGGGACGAGAACGGCGCCGTCACCGACCTCGGCGTCGCCTGGAACGGGGCCACCGAGGCCTACGCCGTCAACGACGCCGGCACCGTCGTCGGCTCCGTCACCACGCCCGCCGGCGTCCTGCGCGCGGCACGCTGGCGCAGCTGACCGGCCGCCATGGAAGAGGAGCACATGGGACAGACACCGATCCACCGGTCCTCGCACGGGGCACCGGTACGGGCCCCCGCGCGGGAGGTCCACCGGCTGCTCGCGGACGAGGACAACTGGCCCCGCGTCTTCGCGTCCTTCGTCCACCTGGAGAACCTCGGCCGTGACGGCGGGTTCGACCGGATCGGCATGTGGGGGCACTACGACGGCACCGTCGAGCACTGGGTGGCGCTGCGCAGCGTCGACGAGGAGGCCCTGCGCGTCGAGTTCCGGCCGGAATCCCTGCCGCCGCAGCTGGAGTCGATGAAGCGGACCTGGGTGGTCGAACCGTCCGCCGACGGCGGCTGCGTGGTCCGCCTGGAGCACGAGTTCCGCCTCAAGGAGGAGGACCCGGAGGCGGCCGCCACCACTCTCGCCACCGTCGAGGGCATCGCCCTCTCGGAGGTGGCCGCGGTCCGCGAGGCCGCGGAGCTCGCCGCGCTGCGGCCGCAGGCCCTGGTCACCGTCGAGGACACCGTCACCGTCGAGGCTCCCGTCGGGCGGGTGTTCGCCGCCCTGTACGGGGCCGGGGAGTGGCCCGACCACATGGAGCACGTGGCGCGGGCCGAGGTACGGGGCGAGGGCCCGGGACACACCCACGTCCTGGAGCTCGACACCATCGAGCGCCACGGCGGGTCCTTCACCACGCGGGCCGCCCGCGTGGGCCTGCCCGACAACAAGATCGCTTACAAGCAGCTGCTGCTGCCCCCGCTGGGCGCCTCGCACCACGTGCAGTGGCTCCTGACGGAGGAGGGCGGCACCACCCGCGTCCGCTCCGTGCAGACGGTCGTCATCAAGGAGTCGGGGGTCGCCGCCGTCCTCGGCGAAGGCGCCTCGACCGAGGCCGCGCGGGGCTTCGTGCAGAGCGAGCTGAGCTCCAAGGTTCGGCTGATACTCGACGCGGTCAAACACCGTCTGGAGCAGGATGCGAAGTGATCCACCGATCGACAGCCGAATTCTCCGCTGGACCGCTGAACAGCTGAAAGGACCCCACGATGCGAGCAGCCGCTCTGACTGAGTTCGGCGCACCCGAGGTGCTGCGGGAAACCACGGTCAAGGACGTGGAAGCCGGCCCCGGGGAAGTACGTGTCCGCGTCCGGGCCGCCGGGGTACTGCCCTTCGACGTCCGGGTGCGCGGCGGCTGGACCCCGCCGTTCATCAAGCGGGAGTTCCCGCTGGTCCTGGGCAACGAGTTCGCCGGCACGATCGACCGGACCGGCGAGGGCGTGAGCGGGTTCGAGGTGGGCGACGAGGTCCTCGGCTACGGCGTGCTGGGCGGGTACGCCGAGTACCTCGTGGTGCCCGCCGATCAGATCGTCCGCAAGCCCGCGGGCATGCCCTGGGAGGTCGCGGCCGGCTTCTCGGGCAACGGCCAGGGCGCGCACATGGCCCTGTCCACGGTGGGCGTCCAGCCGGGCGACACCGTCCTCGTCAACGCCGCCGCCGGCGGTTTCGGCACCTTCGCCGTACAGCTCGCCCTCGCCTGGGGCGCGGGCCGGGTCATCGGCACGGCCAGCGAGCGCAACCACGACCACCTGCGCGCGCTGGGCGCCATCCCCGTGACCTACGGCGAGGGCCTTGCCGAGCGGGTCCGGGCGATCGCGCCCGAGGGCGTGGACGCGGCCGTCGACGCGGCGGGACCCGAGGCCCTGCGGGCCTCGGTGGAGGTGGCAAAGGACCGCAGCCGGGTCACCACGATGATCGCCGACGAGGTGGCCCAGGAACTGGGCCTCCCGCCGGTCGCGGGCGCCCGCTCGGCCGAGCGCCTCGCCGAGCTCGTCGAGCTGTACGTCCGGGGCAAGGTGAACATCCACATCCGGGAGGCGTACCCGCTCGCCCGGGCCGCCGACGCCCACCGGGACGTGGAGAGCGGCCACGGCCGCGGCAAGGTCGTCCTGACCGTCGACTGACCCACCGCGCGGGACGGCGGGAGGGGGGTGGCCGTGACGGCCGCCCCCCTCCTCCGCGTGCGGGCTTCAAGGCTCCCTCGACCGCATGGCCGCAGGCTCGGCGCAGGCGACGACGACATGAGGTGAGACTTCCGTGAAGGGCATCATCCTGGCCGGCGGGAACGGTACCCGGTTGCATCCGCTCACCCTCGGGATCTCGAAGCAGCTGCTGCCCGTCTACGACAAGCCGATGATCTACTACCCGCTGTCGGTGCTCATGCTCGCCGGGATCCGGGACATCCTCGTCATCAGCTCCCCGGTCGACCTGCCCCAGTTCCGCCGGGTCCTCGGCGACGGCAGCTCCCTGGGCCTGCGCCTGTCCTACGCCGAGCAGGCCGAACCGCGCGGACTCGCCGAGGCCTTCGTCATCGGCGCCGACCACATCGGCGACGACTCCGTCGCCCTCGTCCTCGGCGACAACGTCTTCCACGGCCCCGGCTTCGCCCAGCTGCTGCACCACCACGTCCCGCACACGGACGGGGCCCTGCTGTTCGGCTATCCCGTGCGCGACCCGGAGCGGTACGGCGTCGGCGAGACCGACGCACACGGCCGGCTGGTGTCCATCGAGGAGAAGCCGGTCCGGCCCAAGTCCAACCGGGCCATCACCGGCCTGTACTTCTACGACAACGACGTGGTCTCCATCGCCCGCGGCCTGCAACCCTCCGCACGCGGCGAGCTGGAGATCACGGACGTCAACCTGGAGTACCTGGCCCGCGGCAAGGCCGCCCTCGTCGACCTCGGCCGGGGTTTCGCCTGGCTGGACACCGGCACGCACGACTCGCTGCTGGAGGCCTCGCAGTACATCCAGACGCTGGAGCGCCGCCAGGGCCTGCGCGTCGCCTGCGTCGAGGAGATAGCCCTGCAGATGGGCTTCATCGACGCCGACCAGTGCCATCGGCTCGGCCGTGCCCTGCACAAGTCCGGCTACGGGGAGTACGTGATGTCGGTCGCGGAGGCGGCCCGTACCGCGGAGCACGCGCAGGCGGTCCCGGCCGGTGTGGCCGGGACCGCCCCGGTCCTGTTCTGAGGGGGCTGAGCGGGCTGAGCGGGCTGAGGGGGCTCCCCCTCAGCCTCGGCGACAGTCCGCGCCCGCCCCGGCTCCCGGCTCCGCCGACGGTGCCGCCTCCGCGGCGGGCTCCTCGGCGGCGGCCTCCGTCCGGGGCCGCTTCGGCATGAAGAGCGCGGGCACGACCATCGCCGCCACCATGCCCAGCACCCACCAGAAGGTGTTCGCGTACGCGGCGGGGTCTGCACCGGCCTCTCCCGAACCGCCGCCGGAACCGAGGTTGACCGACAGCAGCAGCGCGACCATCGCCGTCCCGAAGGAGGCCCCGACCCGCTGGACCACCGCGATCATGACGGTGCCGCGGGGGATCCGGTCGCTCGGGATGTCGAGGTAGGCGGTGATCAGGATGGAGACGCCGACGACGCCAAGACCCAGGCCCCGCAGCCCCAGCGAGAAGCCGAGGAGCAGGTCGTCGGTGTCTGCCGAGAGCTGGGTGAAACCGACGGTGCCGGCCACGGACAGGACGGTGGCGCCCAGGATCAGCAGCCGGGGGTCGTAGCGGTCCGTGAGCCACCCGGCCGCCGAGATGCCCACCAGCATGCCCAGGCCCTGGGGGGCCAGCAGCCAGCCGATGGTGGAGCTGTCGTAGCCGAGGTAGCGGGCGTAGAAGAGCGGCAGGACGAAGAGCGGGCCGTAGACGGCCACGGCGTTGAGGAAGACCAGCAGGGACGAGGAGGAGAAGGCGCGGGAGCGGAACAGCGCCACGTCGACCAGCGGGTCGGCGGAGCGCGCGGAGTGCACGCAGAACGCGGCGACCAGCAGCAGACCAGCCAGCAGCACCGCGAGCGTCAGCGGATCCGTCAGCTGCGACACGTCCCTGACCCGGGAGAACCCGTACACCAGCGCCACCATGCCGGGCGGCAGCAGCATGATGCCGCGCCGGTCCACCTTGACCTCCCCGCCCTTGGCGGACGACGGCAGCACCCGCTGTGCCAGCACCAACGCCACCAGGATCACCGGGACGTTGACGAAGAAGATCCAGCGCCAGCCGGCCGCGTCGATGATGAGGCCGCCGACGACCGGCCCCAGGATGGGCGCCAGCTGCCCGGGAATGCCCACCAGGCTCATCACCCGGCCGAAGCGCTTGGGACCGGCCGCCTGGGCGAGGATCGTCTGCACCATCGGCAGGACCATGCCGCCGCCGATGCCCTTGACGACGCGGAACGCGATCAGACTCTCGACTGACCACGCCAGCCCGCACAGCACCGATCCGCCCAGGAACACCGTCAGGGCGCACATCCACATCCGTTTGTTGCCGAACCGGTCGACGGCCCAGCCCACGAGCGGGGTCACCAGGGCCAGGGTGAGGAGGTAGGAGGTGCTCACCCATGAGAGGGCGGACTCGGACGCGTGCAGATCGGCCGAGATGTCGTTGAGAGCGACGCTGACGATCGTGGAGTCCAGCAGGGAGGCGATGGCGCCTATGAGGAGCGTGCCCGCAAGGATGAGCAGCTTGCGGTCCAGGCGTTCCGGGGGTGGAGTCTGCATGCGAGGACCGTACGGACGGAGCCTCCACTCCTCCTCGAATCCGGTTCGAGCGAATCGGTGGTTCCGGATCGTGCCCCCGGTGCCCGGACGCGCCCGCCGCGGCGGGGCGAAAACCAGACGGCCCGCCGGGTGCGGGGCGGGCCGTCGAGCGGTACGGGAAGGTCAGGCGCGGGTGCCGAGGAAGAATCCCGGGCGGCCGCCGCCCGTCTCGACGTACTCCACGTCGGACAGACCGCTCTTGCGGAACGCGTTCGCGTAGTCCTCACGCGAGAACAGGGTGAGGTCGTCGATCTCGCTGCGGTGCTGGACGCCCGTCTCGGGGTCGGCGGTGAGGTAGTGGATCTCCATGCGGGTGACGTTGCCGTCGACGAGCGTGGAGTGGGAGACGCGGGATATGGCCCGGTCGCCGTCCTTGAGCGCGTGCACGGACACGTGCTGCGGAAGGAAGGTGTCCGGGAAGTACCAGGGCTCGATGGCCAGCACACCGCCCTCGGAGAGGTGCCGGGTCATCGCCGCCACCGCGGACTCCAGGTCCTCGACGGTACGCAGGTAGCCGATCGAGCTGAACATGCACACGACGGAGTCGAAGGTCTCGCCCAGATCGAAGCTGCGCATGTCGCCCCGGTGTACGGGCACACCGCCCAGGCGCTCGGAGGCGACCTGCGCCATCCACTCGGACAGGTCGAGGCCGGCGACACGGTTGAACTGCTTGGCGAAGGCGGCGAGGTGGATGCCGGTGCCGCACGCCACGTCCAGCAGGGAGGAGGCCCCGTCCTTGCGGGCCCGGACGAACCCGGCGACCTGGGCGGCTTCGGCGTCGTAGTCCTTGCGGTCCTGATAGAGCCGGTCGTAGAGCTCCGCCTGGTTCTTGTTCTCGTACATCGAATTCCTCCCGTTGGGCCCGTGGGACCGGGTCGCCCTCGAACCGCGACGAGGCTTCCGCACCCGGCTCGCGCCCCCCTGGACTCCGGGTCGACGTACACCGCCCGTCGGCATGGCCCCGTCAGGCGTCGCCCGAGCCGCCGTCGAGCGCCTCGCGGCACAGTCTGCGCCGAAAGCCGGCATGGTCCTCCATGCATCATTCGGGATTGAGGTCGTCGCGATGCGCGTACTGTTCGCTGTCTCTCCGGGGTTTGACCACCTGTATCCGCTCTCAGGCCTCGCGTGGGCGTTCCGTACCGCCGGACACGATGTCGTCGTGGCCACCTCGGGCGTCTCCACGCAGGCGGCGGCCCACGCCGGCTTCGCCGTCCGCGAGGTCTCTCCCGGCGCCGACTTCGCCTCGATCTTCCCCAAGGTCGGCACGCCGGAGGAGCGGACGCGCGCCATGCGCGAGCGCGGCCTGGCCATCGCCGAGACCCTGGAGACCCCCGACGTCATCCTGGAGAAGTTCTCCCGGGTCAGCGACCTGATGCTCGACGGGATCCTGGAGTTCGCGACCGCCTGGCAGCCGGACCTGATCGTGTACTCCAAGCTCCAGGGTGCCGCGCTGGTCACGGCGAGGGCCCTGGGCATCCCCGCCGTCGAGCACGGGTTCAGCTTCCTGCGCGAGGGCACCATGGCCGAGCGTTTCCTGCCGTACCTGGCGCCGCTCTACGAGCGCGTGGGCGTACCGGTGGAACTGCCGTCCATCACCTCTCTGTACTTCGCGCCCGAGGACATGATGCACGGTGAGGGCGAGGGCTGGACGATGCGGTCCGTCCCCTTCCACGGCGGCGGAACCCTGCCCGACTGGATGGCCCGGCCCAAGGAGCGCCCGCGCGTCTGCGTCACCCTGGGCACCACCGTGCCCCACGTGGCCGGCATCGGAAGCCTGGAGAGCGTACTGACGGCGGCGGCCGACGTGGACGCGGAGTTCGTCCTGGCCCTCGGGGACGACCCCGACCTGGACTCCCTCGGCACGCTGCCGGAGAACGTACGGGTCGTCGGCTGGACCCCGCTGAGTACCCTGCTCACCACCTGCGACGCGATCATCCACCACGGCGGGTCCGGGACCACCCTGACCGCCGCGCACGCCGCCGTCCCCCAGCTGGCCATGCCCCACGGCGCCGACAACTGGATCAACGCCGCGATGGTGGAGCGCTGCGGCCTCGGCCTGAACCGGGACCCCGAGCAGGTCGACGCCCAGCTGTTGAAGACCCTCCTGCACGACACGGAACTGCGGGCCTCCACCCGGGCCGCGGCCACCGCCCTGGCCGCCCAGCCGGGACCCGACCAGATCGTGCCGCGGCTGCTGGGCCTGCTCGACGCGAACTGACCGACCCGGCAACGACCGGACGTTGAGCGGACTTCCAGAACCGCTGCCCAGCATGGAGGTCCGCCCGCCGGCGCCACCCGTCCACCCCCAGCCACCGGAGAGTCATGTCCCGCCGTCTGTTCACCTCGGAGTCCGTGACCGAGGGCCACCCCGACAAGATCGCCGACCAGATCAGCGACACGATCCTCGACGCCCTCCTCACCGAGGACCCGACCTCCCGCGTGGCCGTGGAAACCCTGATCACCACCGGTCTCGTCCACATCGCGGGCGAGGTGACCACCAAGGCGTACGCGCCGATCGCCCAGCTCGTCCGCGACAGGATCCTCGACATCGGCTACGACTCCTCCGCCAAGGGCTTCGACGGTGCCTCCTGCGGCGTGTCGGTTTCCATCGGCGCGCAGTCCCCCGACATCGCGCAGGGCGTGGACACGGCGTACGAGCAGCGCGTCGAGGGCGAGGGCGACGAACTCGACAAGCAGGGCGCCGGCGACCAGGGCCTGATGTTCGGCTACGCCACCGACGAGACCCCCGAACTGATGCCCCTGCCCATCCACCTCGCGCACCGGCTCTCCCGCCGCCTGACCCAGGTCCGCAAGGAAGGCGTCATTCCCTACCTGCGGCCCGACGGCAAGACCCAGGTCACCATCGAGTACGACGGCGACCGCCCCGTCCGCCTCGACACCGTCGTCGTCTCCTCGCAGCACGCCGCCGACGTCGACCTCGACTCCCTCCTCGTCCCCGACGTCCGCGAGCACGTGGTCGAGCACGTCCTGGCGCAGCTCGTCGAGGACGGCATCAAGCTGGACACCGAGGGCTACCGGCTGCTGGTCAACCCGACCGGCCGCTTCGAGATCGGTGGCCCGATGGGCGACGCCGGCCTCACCGGCCGCAAGATCATCATCGACACCTACGGCGGCATGGCCCGCCACGGCGGCGGCGCCTTCTCCGGCAAGGACCCGTCGAAGGTCGACCGCAGCGCCGCCTACGCCATGCGCTGGGTCGCCAAGAACGTCGTCGCCGCCGGCCTCGCCGCACGCTGCGAGGTCCAGGTCGCGTACGCCATCGGCAAGGCCGAACCCGTAGGCCTCTTCGTCGAGACCTTCGGCACCGGCACCCTCCCCGACGAACGCATCCAGGAAGCCGTGTCCAGCGTCTTCGACCTGCGCCCCGCCGCGATCATCCGCGACCTCGACCTCCTGCGCCCGATCTACGCCCAGACCGCCACCTACGGCCACTTCGGCCGCGAGCTGCCGGACTTCACCTGGGAACGCACCGACCGCGTCGACGCCCTCCGCAAGGCCGCGGCCGCGCACTGACCGCAAGTCCGCAGTCCGCGGGTCCGCACCGCCCACCCGCCCGCCCGCCCCGAGTGAGAGGAACAGCGTCTTGCGCATCGCCGTGTCCGGCTCCATCGCGACCGACCACCTCATGGTCTTCCCCGGCCGCTTCGCCGAACAGCTGATCACCGAGATGGTCGAGCACGTGTCCCTGTCCTTCCTGGCAGACAAACTGGAAGTACGGCGCGGCGGCGTGGGCGCGAACATCTCCTTCGGCCTCGGGCGGCTGGGCCTGCGGCCCGTACTCGTGGGCGCCGCGGGCGTCGACTTCCGTGAATACGAGGACCTGCTGCGCGAGGCGGGCGTGGACACCACGTCCGTCCGGGTCAGCGAGACCCTGCACACGGCCCGCTTCGTGTGCACCACGGACGTCGACCAGAACCAGATCGCCACCTTCTACGCGGGCGCCATGGCCGAGGCCCACCTCATCGATCTCGCCGATGCCCACCACCGTACGGACGGCCTCGACCTGGTCATCGTCGGCGCCGACGACCCCGCCGCCATGCTCCGGCACACGGCCACCGCCCACGCCCTCGGCATCCCGGTGGCCGCCGACCCCTCCCAGCAACTCGCCCGCCTGGACTCCGAACAGACCCGCTCCCTGGTCGACGGGGCCCACCTGCTCTTCACCAACGAGTACGAGAGCGCCCTCCTGCGCGAACGCACCGGATGGACGGAGGAGGACGTCCTGGTCCGCGTAGGCACCTGGATCACCACACGCGGCGCCGACGGCGTCTCCATCACCCGCGCCGACGGACTGCACCTGGACATCCCGGCCGTCCCGACCCAGGACGTCGTCGACCCGACCGGCGTCGGCGACGCCTTCCGCGCCGGCTTCCTCTCCGGCCTCTCGTGGGAGCTGTCCTACGAACGTGCCGCGCAGCTCGGCTGCGCCCTGGCCACGGTGGTGCTCGAATCGGTGGGCACGCAGGAGTACAAGCTGCTCTCCGCCGACCTGCTGGCCAGGATCGGCCGGGTCTACGGGAACGAGGCGGTCCGGGAGATCGAACCGTGGCTGGCGGAGTCCCTGTGACCACGCACCAGACCCGGGCCGATGCCCTCCGGGAGGCGCTCGCGACCCGTGTGGTCGTCGCCGACGGAGCCATGGGAACGATGCTCCAGGCGCAGGACCCCACGATGGAGGACTTCCAGCAGCTCGAAGGCTGCAACGAGGTCCTGAACGTGACGCGCCCCGACATCGTGCGCTCCGTCCACGAGGCGTACTACTCGGTGGGTGTGGACTGCGTCGAGACGAACACCTTCGGTGCGAACTTCGCGGCGCTCGCCGAGTACGACATTCCCGAGCGGAACTTCGAGCTGTCGGAGGCCGGTGCGCGGATCGCGCGTGAGGTGGCGGACGAGTTCACCGCTTCGACGGGTCAGCAGCGGTGGGTGCTGGGTTCCATCGGCCCGGGCACCAAGCTTCCCACCCTGGGCCACATCACTTACGCGCAGATCCGTGACGCCTATCAGATCAACGCGGAGGGTCTGATCTCCGGCGGGGCGGATGCCCTGCTGGTGGAGACCACGCAGGACCTGCTGCAGACGAAGTCCTCGATCATCGGTGCCCGGCGCGCGATGGAGGCCCTCGGGGTCAGCGTTCCGCTGATCTGCTCCGTCACCGTCGAGACCACCGGCACGATGCTCCTGGGTTCGGAGATCGGCGCGGCGCTGACGGCGTTGGAGCCGCTGGGGATCGACATGATCGGTCTGAACTGCGCGACCGGCCCCGCGGAGATGAGTGAGCACCTGCGCTACCTGGCGCGCAACGCCCGTATCCCGCTGTCCTGCATGCCGAACGCGGGTCTGCCGGTGCTGACGAAGCAGGGTGCGCACTATCCGCTGTCGGCTCCTGAGCTGGCGGATGCGCAGGAGACGTTCGTGCGTGAGTACGGTCTGTCCCTGGTCGGCGGCTGCTGTGGCACCACTCCGGAGCATCTGCGGCAGGTGGTGGAGCGGGTGCGTGGCACGGCCGTCACCGCGCGCAGCCCGCAGCCCGAGCCGGGTGCCGCTTCGCTGTATCAGACGGTGCCGTTCCGGCAGGACACCTCGTACATGGCGATCGGTGAGCGGACGAACGCGAACGGGTCGAAGAAGTTCCGTGAGGCGATGCTGGAGGCGCGCTGGGACGACTGTGTGGAGATGGCCCGGGACCAGATCCGTGAGGGCGCGCACATGCTCGATCTGTGTGTGGACTACGTCGGGCGTGACGGTGTCGCGGACATGCAGGAACTCGCCGGGCGTTTCGCGACCGCCTCGACGCTGCCGATCGTGCTGGACTCCACCGAGGTTCCGGTGATCCAGGCCGGTCTGGAGAAGCTGGGCGGGCGTGCGGTCATCAACTCGGTCAACTACGAGGACGGTGACGGGCCCGAGTCCCGCTTCGCGAAGGTCACGCAGCTGGCGCGGGAGCACGGTGCCGCGCTGATCGCGCTGACCATCGACGAGGAGGGCCAGGCCCGCACGGTCGGGCACAAGGTCGCCATCGCCGAGCGTCTCATCGCCGACCTGACGGGGAACTGGGGGATCCGCGAGTCGGACATCCTCATCGACACGCTCACGTTCACGATCTGCACGGGGCAGGAGGAGTCCCGCAAGGACGGCATCGCGACGATCGAGTCGATCCGTGAGCTCAAGCGCCGCCACCCCGACGTGCAGACCACCCTCGGTCTGTCGAACATCTCCTTCGGCCTGAACCCGGCCGCGCGTGTCCTGCTGAACTCCGTGTTCCTCGACGAGTGCGTGAAGGCGGGTCTGGATTCGGCGATCGTGCACGCGTCGAAGATCCTGCCGATCGCCCGGTTCGACGAGGAACAGGTCACCACCGCCCTGGATCTGATCTACGACCGCCGTGAGGGCGACTACGACCCGCTGCAGAAGCTGATGGCCCTCTTCGAGGGCGTCAACACCAAGTCCCTGAAGGCCGGCCGCGCCGAGGAACTCCTCGCCCTGCCGCTGGATGAACGCCTCCAGCGCCGCATCATCGACGGCGAGAAGAACGGCCTGGAGGCCGACCTCGACGAAGCCCTGCGGACACGCCCCGCCCTGGACATCGTCAACGACACCCTCCTGGAAGGCATGAAGGTCGTCGGCGAGCTGTTCGGCTCCGGCCAGATGCAGCTGCCCTTCGTCCTGCAGTCGGCGGAGGTGATGAAGACGGCCGTCGCCTACCTCGAACCGCACATGGAGAAGACGGACGACGAGGGCAAGGGCACGATCGTGCTGGCCACCGTCCGCGGGGACGTCCACGACATCGGGAAGAACCTCGTCGACATCATCCTGACGAACAACGGCTACAACGTCGTCAACATCGGGATCAAGCAGCCGGTCTCCGCGATCCTGGAAGCCGCCCAGGAACACAAGGCCGACGTGATCGGCATGTCGGGTCTCCTGGTCAAGTCCACCGTGATCATGAAAGAGAACCTGGAAGAGCTCAATGCCCGGGGACTCGGCTCACGCTTCCCCGTCATCCTCGGCGGCGCGGCCCTCACCCGCGCCTACGTCGAACAGGACCTCCACGAAATCTACGAAGGCGAAGTCCGCTACGCACGCGACGCCTTCGAAGGCCTCCGCCTCATGGACGCCCTCATCGCCGTCAAACGCGGCGTCCCCGGCGCCACCCTCCCACCCCTCAAGCAACGCCGTGTGCCGCCCACCGGCTTGGTCCTCGAAGAGCGCCCCGAAGAACCCCCCGCACGCTCCGACGTAGCGGCCGACAACCCGGTCCCCGCCCCGCCGTTCCTCGGAACCCGGGTGGTCAAGGGCATCCCGCTCAAGGACTACGCCTCCTGGCTGGACGAACAGGCCCTCTTCAAGGGCCAGTGGGGTCTGAAGCAGGCCCGGGGCGGTCCCTCCTACGAGGAGCTGGTCGAGACCGAGGGGCGGCCCCGGCTGCGCGGCTGGCTGGACCGCCTGCACACGGACAACCTGCTCGAAGCGGCCGTGGTCCACGGCTACTTCCCCTGCGTCTCCAAGGGCGACGACCTGATCATCCTCGACGAGGACGGGAGCGAGCGGACCCGCTTCACCTTCCCCCGCCAGAGCCGCGGCCGCCACCTCTGCCTCTCGGACTACGTCCGCCCCGAGGACTCCGGCGAGACCGACGTGGTCGCCCTCCAGGTGGTCACCATGGGCTCCAAGATCGGCGAGGCCACCGCCAAGCTGTTCGAAGCCGACGCCTACCGCGACTACATGGAGCTGCACGGCCTGTCCGTCCAGCTCGCCGAGGCCCTGGCCGAGTACTGGCACGCCCGCGTCCGCGCCGAACTGGGCATCGACGGGTCCGACCCGGCCTCGGTCGACGGCATGTTCCGCACCGAGTACCAGGGCTGCCGCTACTCCCTCGGCTACCCGGCCTGCCCCGAACTCGCCGACCGGGCGAAGATCGCCGACCTCCTCCGGCCGGAACGGATCGGCGTCCACCTCTCGGAGGAGTTCCAGCTCCACCCCGAACAGTCCACGGACGCCATCGTGATCCACCACCCCGAAGCCACCTACTTCAACGCCGGGGGACGCTCATGACAGCCCTGCGTGAAGCCCTTGCCGGCGGGGTGCCGTCCTTCTCCTTCGAGTTCTTCCCGCCCAGGACCGATGCGGGCTCCCGCGTGCTGTGGGAGGCGATCCGCCGTATCGAGGCACTCGCCCCGACCTTCGTATCGGTCACCTACGGGGCCGGCGGCTCCTCCCGGGACCGTACCGTCGAGGTGACCAAGCGGATCGCCGCCGAGACGACGCTTCGCCCCGTCGCCCACCTCACCGCCGTCGGGCACTCCGTCGCCGAGCTGCGCCACATCATCGGGCAGTACGCGGACGTGGGCGTACGGGACGTCCTGGCCCTGCGCGGCGATCCGCCCGGCGATCCGAACGCTCCCTGGGTCCGCCATCCGCAGGGCCTGACCCATGCGCACGAGCTGGTCAGCCTGGTCCGGGACTCCGGTGCATTCAGCGTCGGCGTCGCCGCGTTCCCCGAGCGGCATCCGCGCTCCCCTGACTGGGAGAGCGAGATGCGGCACTTCGTGGCCAAGTGCAGGGCGGGCGCCGACTACGCGATCACCCAGATGTTCTTCCACGTCGACGACTACCTGCGGCTGCGTGACCGGGTGGCCGCCGCGGGCTGCGACACCCCGATCGTCCCGGAGATCATGCCGGCCACGGACGTACGCCAGATCGGCCGGTTCGCCGAGCTCAGCGGCGCCTCGTTCCCCGGGGAACTGGCCCGCCGCCTCGATGCCGTGCGCGACGACCCGGCCGCCGGACACGCCATCGGCGTCGAGTACGCCACCGCCATGGCACAGCGGCTGCTGGCCGAGGGAGCCCCGGGGCTGCACTACATCACCCTCAACCGCTCCACGGCGACGCTGGAGATCCACCGCAACGTACTGAACTCAAGGAGCACACAGCATGTCCTCGCAGCCCACCGCTGACCTCAAGGACTCCACGGACTTCACGGATTTCAAGGTCGCCGATCTTTCCCTCGCCGCTTTCGGCCGCAAGGAGATCACCCTGGCCGAGCACGAGATGCCGGGTCTGATGTCGATCCGCCGCGAGTACGCCGAGGCGCGGCCGCTGGCCGGCGCGCGGATCACCGGTTCGCTCCACATGACCGTGCAGACCGCCGTGCTGATCGAGACCCTCGTCGCCCTCGGCGCGGAGGTCCGGTGGGTGTCGTGCAACATCTACTCGACGCAGGACCACGCGGCCGCGGCGATCGCGGCGGCCGGGATCCCGGTCTTCGCCTGGAAGGGCGAGACGCTGGAGGAGTACTGGTGGTGCACGGAGCAGGCGCTGACCTGGCCCGGTCACGCCGGTCCGAACATGATCCTGGACGACGGCGGTGACGCGACCCTGCTGGTCCACAAAGGCGTCGAGTACCAGAAGGCCGGCGCGGTCCCGGACCCGTCCACCGCCGACAACGAGGAGATGGCCCTGGTCCTGGGCCTGCTGGCGAAGACCGGCATCGACTGGACGGCCCTGGCCTCCGGGATCCGCGGCGTCACCGAGGAGACCACCACCGGTGTCCACCGCCTCTACGAGATGCACCAGGCCGGCACCCTCCTCTTCCCCGCGATCAACGTGAACGACGCCGTCACCAAGTCGAAGTTCGACAACAAGTACGGCTGCCGCCACTCCCTGATCGACGGCATCAACCGCGCCACCGACGTCCTGATCGGCGGCAAGGTCGCCGTCGTCTGCGGCTACGGCGACGTCGGCAAGGGCAGCGCCGAATCCCTCCGAGGCCAGGGCGCCCGTGTGATCGTCACCGAGATCGACCCGATCTGCGCCCTCCAGGCGGCCATGGACGGCTACCAGGTCGCCACCCTCGACGACGTCGTGGAGATCGCGGACATCTTCATCACCACCACCGGCAACAAGGACATCATCATGGCCGCCGACATGGCCAGGATGAAGCACCAGGCCATCGTCGGGAACATCGGCCACTTCGACAACGAGATCGACATGGCCGGCCTGGCCAAGGTCGAGGGCATCGTCAAGGACGAGGTCAAGCCCCAGGTCCACACCTGGAAGTTCCCCGACGGCAAGGTCCTCATCGTCCTCTCCGAAGGCCGCCTCCTCAACCTCGGCAACGCCACCGGCCACCCGTCGTTCGTGATGTCGAACTCCTTCGCGGACCAGACCCTGGCCCAGATCGAGCTCTTCACCAAGCCCTCGGAGTACCCGACCGACGTCTACGTGCTGCCCAAGCACCTCGACGAGAAGGTCGCCCGCCTCCACCTCGACGCCCTCGGCGTCAAACTCACCACCCTGCGCCCCGAACAGGCCGCCTACATCGGCGTCGACGTCGAAGGCCCGTACAAGCCCGACCACTACCGCTACTGATCCCCACGCGACCCGTACAGAGACGGCCAAGAGAGGCGGCTATGATCAATCTCTTCCAGCCCCAGGTGGGTGCTGAGGAACTCGACGCTGTTGCCCAGGTGTTCCAGGACCACTGGCTCGGCCACGGCCCCCGCACCAAGGCCTTCGAGGCGGCCTTCGCCGAGCACCTCGGCGTCGCACCCGAACACGTGGTGTTCATCAACTCGGGCACGTCGGGGCTCTTCCTGGCCACGGAACTGCTGGACCTGGAGGAGGGCGACGAGGTCGTCCTGCCCTCGCTCAGCTTCCTCGCCGCCGCCAACGCGATCATGACCAGCGGTGGCCGCCCGGTCTTCTGTGACGTCGACCCCCGCACCCTCAACCCCACGCTCGACGACATCGAACAGGTCCTCACCGACCGCACCAAGGCGGTGATCGTCCTCCACTACGGCGGCTACCCCGGCGACATCGTCCGCATCGCGGAACGCTGCCGCGAGCTCGGCATCACCCTCATCGAGGACTCCGCCTGCTCGGTGGCCTCCCGCGTCGACGGCAGGGCCGTGGGCACCTTCGGCGACCTCGCCATGTGGAGCTTCGACGCCATGAAGGTCCTCGTCACCGGCGACGGCGGCATGATCTACGTCAAGGATCCCGAGCAGGCCGCGAGGGTCCGTCGCCTCGCCTACCACGGCCTCGCCCAGCCCAGCGGCTTCGGCTACGCCAAGGTCTCCGCCCGCTGGTGGGAACTGGACATCCCCGAGCCCGGGCGCCGCGTCATCGGCAACGACCTGACCGCCGCCATCGGCTCCGTCCAACTGCGCAGGCTCCCCGAGATGGTGACCAGGCGCCAGGAGATCGTCGCCCTCTACGACCGGGAGCTCGCCGGCATCGAAGGCCTGCTCACTCCCCCGGAACTCCCCGAGGGCCACGAGTCCACCCACTACTTCTACTGGGTGCAGATGTCCCCCGAGATCCGCGACCAGGTCGCATCCGACCTGCTGGCGGACGAGATCTACACGACGTTCCGCTACGCCCCTCTGCACAAGGTCCCGACGTACGGTACGCCCGACACCCGGCTCCCCTCCTCGGACTGGGTCTCCGACCGTACGCTGTGCCTCCCGCTGCACCCCGGCCTCAGCGACGCCGACGTGCTCACCGTCGCCGCTTCCCTGCGCAAGGCCGTCGAGGCCCGCACCGCGGAGAAGAACGCCCGGTCCTGAGGCGGGGGGCCGCGTACGCGGGGGCGGGGGGAGTTCGCGCTCCCCCCGCCCCCGCGTTCCGTTTCCGTGTTCCCCACCCCACGGAGCCCGAAGGGGCGCCGGGAAACCCGGCGCCCCTGGGCACAGCTCCGACCGGTCAGGCCACGATGTCGATCCGGCCCATCTGCCCGCCGGAGGAGTGACCCAGCTGGTGGCAGTGGTACAGGTACTGGCCCGTGTACGGCCCCCAGGTCATGGCGATCTTCACGGTGTCGCCGGGGCCGAGCGTGACGGTGTCCTTCAGACCGAGGTCACGGGTGCCGGCCGGCTTGCCGTTGCGCTCCAGCACCCGGAAGTACGTCAGGTGGGTGTGGAAGCTGTGCCACAGGTGGAAGTCCGGCTTCCCGGGTGCCGCGGGGGCCTCCACGTTGCGGACGGTCCACACCTCGGTGGTGCCCAGCTTGGCCGTGATGTCCACCCGGTTCGGGTCGTAGGACTGGCCGTTGATGGTCATCGCCGGGAAGGTACGGATCTCGAAGTCCCGCTCCACCGTGGGCGTCGGCTGCGGCGGGTACGTCGTCAGCCGGCCCGGCACGAAGCTGTAGTCCGGCGCCGTGCGCACGATGTCGAAGCGCATCACCTCGGGGCGCTCGATCGACTGCGCGCCCGGGTTCTCCAGCACCACGGAGTCGCCCACCTTGTAGCGGGAGAAGTCCACGACGATGTCCGCCCGCTCACCGCCCAGCATCAGCAGCTCGCTCTGCTGCACGGGAGTCTCCAGGAAGCCCCCGTCGGTGCCGATCTGGGTGAACTCGATGCCGTCGGCGAAACGCAGCTTGACGTAGCGGTTGGCGCAGGCGTTGTAGACGCGGAAACGGTACTTGCGCGCCGCGACCTGGAAGTACGGCCGCTCCTTGCCGTTGACCAGCATGTGCGGGCAGTCCGAGGGGCGGGTGTAGAGCAGGGTGCCGTCCGCCTCGACGCGCGCGTCCCGGATGACGAGCGGGACGTCGTAGGGACCGCTCGGCAACGGCAGCGTGCGCTCGTTGTGGTCGGTGAGCAGGTACAGGCCGTGCAGGCCCATGAAGACGTTCTCGGCCTCCAGGTGGTGCGCGTGGTCGTGGTACCACAGCGACGCCGCCGGCTGGTTGTTCGGGTAGCGGTACGTACGTTCGCCGCCCGGCACGATGGTGTCCATCGGCAGGCCGTCGTGCTCGGAGAGCACGTGCGCCCCGTGCAGGTGGACCGCGGTGTTCACCTGGAGCTCGTTGATCTGCCGGACGACGACCTCACGGCCCTGGGTCGCCCGGATGGTCGGGCCGGGGAAGGTGCCGTCGTAGGTGCGGACCTTCGACATGAGGCCCTTGACGATCTCGACCTGGGCTTCCTGCATCCGTATCTCGTAGAGGTCGGACGTGGCCGTGAAGGAGGTCGGCTTGAGGTTCTTCGGCAGCGGCATGGCGTGCGCGAACGGTACGATCGGCGCCGCCTCCGCCGTGGCGAGGGAACTGGCCACGGCCTGGGACCCGGCACCGGTCAGCCGGTCCCACGGGAACAGGGCCGCCGCGCCACCGGCGGCCGCCACTTTGAGGGCATTACGACGATTCAGCATGCAAGGATCCGGATTCTCTTCGAAGGGAGGGAGCACCGGCCGCGGCCGCCCACGGCGCACCGGCCACGAACGCCAGCAGCAGGGCGGCGAGGGCGCACAACCGCATGGCCGTGACGGCGTCGGCGGTGACGACAGCGCCCAGGGGCCCACCGTCCACGGGGGAGAAGGCCCGTGCCAGGACCACGAGCGGTACGGTCACCACCGCGCCGACGGCCGTGGCCGCTGCCGCGAAACCCAGCTGGGCGGGGAGCGAGCGGCCGCCGGCCCCCACCAGCCGACCGCACCGGCGGCGCAGCACCTGGCCGGCCAGGGCCAGCAGCGGCAGCGTCAGGTAGAAGGCCACTGTGGCCAGGGCGAGGAACAGCCCGGGCCGGAAGGCCTCCGGCTCCACCGGCCCGGCACTGTGCCACCAGGCGTGGTCACCCGGTTGCGGCGGGGGCGCCTCGGTGCGGGGGTACACGATCCACGCCACCGCGAAGGCCTGGGCGAAGGCGAGCAGGCCCAGCGGTACCTGACTCAACGAGGACAGCAGGCGCAGCGCGCCCCGCTCCCCCGCGCCCCTGCCCGCCACGCCCCCGGGAACGGCCCCGGGGGCCGCGCCCCCGGGGCCGTCCCCGGGTTCCCGCCCGGCCCCCACCCCCGGGCCGGTGCCCGACGTGCCGCCGGCCCGGCGGTATCCGGCGGCGGCGACCAGTTCCCGGGCGACCACGCTCACGGCCCGCTCTCCGCGGGGAAGTCGGTGGTGCGGGCCAGGGCGTCCCATTCCTCCCAGCCGGCCAGCCGCGCCCGCAGCACGTTCGGCGCCAGGTCCGCGGCCCCCTCGCCGAGCAGGACGCGCAGTGGCGGCTCCGCCTCGTCGGTCAGCTTCAGCAGGGCCTCGCCCGCCTTCCGCGGATCCCCCGGCTGGAGGTGTGCGTAGGCCCCCGACAGACCGTGCCGGCGCTTGGCGAGGACCTCGTCGTATGCGAACTTGGGCGTGGCGCGGACCATGCTGCCCGCACTCCAGTCGGTGCGGAACTCCCCCGCCTCGACCAGGGTGACCTTCACGCCGAAGCCCGCGACCTCCTGGGCCAGGGTCTCGCTGACCGCTTCCAGGGCCCACTTGCTCGCGCAGTACAGGCCGAGGTTGGGGTACGTGGTGACGCCCGCGATGCTCGACATCTGCAGCAGGTGGCCGCTGCCCTGGCGGCGCATCACCGGCAGGACGGCCTGGGTCACCCAGAGCGCGCCGAAGAAGTTCACGTCGAACTGGTCACGGACCTGGGTCTCGTTCACCTCCTCCACGGCGCCGGCCAGACCGTAGCCGGCGTTGTTGAGGAGCACGTCGATCCGCCCGGTCCGCTCGGCCGCCTCGGCGACCGCGGCCAGCACCGCCGCGCGGTCGGTGACGTCGAGCGCCACGGGGACGACCCGCTCGCCGAAGCGCTCCACGAGCCCGTCCAGGGCCGGGATGCTGCGGGCCGTGGCCACCACGGTGTCGCCGGCCTCCAGGACCACCTCGGCTATGGCCCGGCCCAGACCCCGGGAAGCCCCGGTGATCAGCCAGACGCGTTCGGTCCTGTCGCTCATCGTCCCGCCCTCTGCTCGGCGTAGGCCTTGGCGTGGTGGAGGGTGGCGGTGCTGTTGGTGCTGAGGGCGGTGTGGACGTAGCGCTTGGCGTCCTCGACCGTGGCCGACTCGCCCAGGATCCGGGCGATGTTGTCGGTGTTGATCGTCACCGTGTGCTGCGAGGAGGCCGCCACCCCGCCCTCGTTCTCCTCGAACGTCCAGTAACCGGTGTGCAGGGTCATCAGCGCCGGCAGGGTCGTCTGCTTGTACGCGATCCGGTGGTGCGCGAACGTCACCCGGTAGGACTTGGTGGTGTGCACCGAGCCGTCCTTGGCGCGCGTGTCCATCTCCAGCTCCTGCAGCCCGGGGGTGTCCTCGCGCAGACGGACCGTGGCCACGTGCGGCAGCCGCTCGTGCCAGCGGTCCGCCTCGTTCACGAAGTCGTACACGTCCTTCGCCGAGCCCTCGATCTGCACGGTGTCCTCGAAGGAGAACGTCAGCTCTTCGGCCGCGTGCGCCGCCTCGACGTTCTTCTTCAGCGCCGCAAGCTCCGAACGCGAGTTGCGGTCGACGGCCTCGTCGATCCACGCCAGCGAGTCCGCGTCGTCGTCGACGGCCCGGTAGTCGTGCAGCAGCCGCACCCGCGACTCCTGCGCGGACAGCTCCTCGATGATCCAGGTCCCGCCCATCGCGGCCACCGGCGGCGCGGTGACCTCCTGGCGGAAGGTGATCCTCAACGCCTCCGCGTCCAGGGTGCGGCGCGAGGTCCAGTTCTTCGCCTCGCCGTTCGCGGTCGCCCAGATCCGGATCCGCTCCTCGCCGGGCCCCTCCGGCACCTGGTCGACGTAGATCGTCGGGGGGAAGATCCGGGGCCAGTTCACGACCTCGGCGATCAGACGGTAGACGGCGGCGGCCGGAGCCGAGACCGTGATCTCGTGCTCCACCTCGCGCAGACCGGGCTGCGTCATGCCGATGACTCCTCAACAGTCGAAACGAGCACGGTCAGAAGTTGCCGAGGCCGCCGCAGACGTTCAGCGCCTGCGAGGTGATGGAGGCGGCGGCGTCGGAAGCCAGGTAACCCACCAGGCCGGCCACTTCCTCCGGCGTCGAGTAACGGCCGAGGGGGATCTTCGCCTGGAACTTCTCCAGGATCGCCTCCTCCGTCGCGTCATAGGCGGCCGCGTAACCCTGCCGCACGCGCTGCGCCATCGGCGTCTCCACATAACCCGGGCAGACGGCGTTCACGGTGATACCGGTGGGGGCCAGCTCGTTGCCGAGCGCCTTCGTGAAGCCCACCACCCCGTGCTTGGAAGCGGAGTACGGGGCGCCCAGCACCACGCCCTGCTTCCCGGCCGTGGACGCGATGTTGATGATCCGGCCGCGGTCCTTCGCCCGCAGCCCGCCCGTGGTCAGCGCCTCACGCGTGACACGGAAGACACTGTTGAGGTTCGTGTCGATCACGTCGTGCCACAGCTCCTCGGCGATGTCGGCCGTCACACCGCCACCCGAACGCCCCGCGTTGTTCACGACCACGTCCACGCTGCCGAAACGGTCCACCGCGGCCTGGATCCAGGCCCGTACCCCGTCGGTCGAGCGGACGTCGACCACCGCTCCGTCGACCTCCAGACCCTCGCCCTGGAGCTCCTTGACGGTCTCCGCCACGTTCTCGGCGCTGCGGGCCCCGATGAAGACCCGATGCCCCTGCACCGCCAGCAGCCGCGCCACGGCCAGCCCGATACCACTCGTGGCACCCGTGACGACGGCAACCCGCTTGCCCTGATCCGACATGCGCTCTCCTCGACGCTCAACTACGTGACCTCACGGGCAGGGTCGGGGCCCCGCCTGGAGGACGGCTCGAAAGATCCTCGGGACCGGCCCGCACCCCCGTTTGGACCGGGACCCAGCCGCCCCACCATCGGAGTTCGATCAGCCATCGAGCGCCGTTTCCCAAGCTCGTACGCACAGCAGGTCGCGAGAGGCAGGCGCCGCCAGCGCCGGACCGACAGCACAGCAGAAGGACTCACCGTGAAGGACACCCAATGAGCCGACGCGTCGTCATCACCGGAATCGGCGTGGTCGCGCCCGGGGGGGTGGGCACCAAGGAGTTCTGGTCCCTGCTCACCGCCGGGAAGACCGCGACCCGCGCGATCAGCCTGTTCGACGCCTCCCCGTTCCGCTCCCGCATCGCCGCAGAGGCCGACTTCAACCCCCTCGACCACGGATTCACCGCCGAAGAGGCCATGCGCCTCGACCGGGCGGCCCAGTTCGCGATCGTCAGCGCGAGCGAGGCCGTCCGCGACAGCGGCATCGACACCGCCGAGCTGGACCCCACCCGTACCGGTGTCACCCTCGGCAGCGCGGTCGGCTGCACCACGGGCCTGGACGTCGAGTACAACGCTGTGAGCCGCGGCGGATCCACCTGGCAGGTGGACCACACCCTCGCCGTCCCGCACCTGTTCGACTACTTCGTCCCGAGCTCCATGGCGGCCGAAGTGGCCTGGCGTGTGAACGCCCAGGGCCCCGTCTCCATGGTCTCCACCGGATGCACCTCCGGCCTCGACTCCATAGGCCACGCCGTCGAGCTGATCCGCGAGGGCAGCGCAGACGTGATGATCACCGGTGCCACCGAGGCCCCGATCTCCCCCATCACCGTCGCCTGCTTCGACGCGATCAAGGCCACCTCCCCGCGCAACGACGACCCCGGGACCGCCTCCCGCCCCTTCGACGCCACCCGCAACGGCTTCGTCCTCGGCGAGGGCTCGGCCGTCCTGGTCCTGGAGGACCTGGAGAGCGCCCGCAAGCGCGGCGCCCACGTCTACGCCGAGATCTCCGGCTTCGCCAGCCGCTGCAACGCGTACCACATGACCGGACTGCGCGCCGACGGCGTGGAGATGGCCGAGGCGATCACCGTCGCCCTCGACGAGGCCCGCCTCGACCCCTCCGCCGTCGACTACATCAACGCCCACGGTTCCGGCACCAAGCAGAACGACCGCCACGAGACCGCCGCCTTCAAGCGCAGCCTCGGACAGCGCGCCTACGAGGTCCCCGTCAGCTCCATCAAGTCGATGATCGGCCACTCGCTCGGCGCGATCGGCTCCCTCGAAGTCGCGGCCAGCGCCCTGGCCATCGAGTACAACACGGTGCCGCCCACCGCCAACCTGCACACCCCCGACCCCTCCTGCGATCTGGACTACACCCCGCTCACCGCGCGCGAGCAGCGCACCGACGCCGTCCTCAGCGTGGGCAGCGGGTTCGGCGGATTCCAGAGCGCCATGATCCTGACCCGCCCGCGTCTGGGAGATGCCGCATGACCACCGAAACCGCAGCCCGCCCCGGCGGTACCCCCCTCTCCCCCACCGCGGCGCCCGTCGTCACCGGCATCGGTGTCACCGCCCCCAACGGCCTCGGCACCGAAGCCTGGTGGGCGGCCGTCCTGCGCGGCGAGAGCGGCATCCGCCCGGTCGGCCGTTTCGACGCCACCCAGTACCCGGCCAAGCTGGCCGGCGAGGTCCCCGGCTTCGACGCCGCCGAGCACGTGCCCAGCCGGCTGCTGCCGCAGACCGACCACATGACCCGGCTCGCGCTGACCGCCGCCGACGAGGCCCTCGCCGACGCGGGCGTCGACCCGGCCGAGCTGCCCGACTTCTCCGCCGGCGTGATCACCGCCAGCTCGGCGGGCGGCTTCGAGTTCGGCCAGAAGGAACTCCAGGCCCTGTGGAGCCAGGGCGGCCAGTACGTCAGCGCCTACCAGTCCTTCGCCTGGTTCTACGCCGTCAACACCGGCCAGATCTCCATCAAGAACGGACTCCGCGGCCCCAGCGGCGTCCTGGTCACCGAACAGGCCGGCGGTCTGGACGCGGTCGCCCAGGCCCGCCGCCAGCTCCGCAAGGGCCTGCGCCTCGTGGTCACCGGCGGCGTGGACTCCTCCCTCTGCCCCTGGGGCTGGGCCGCCCACCTCGCGGGCGGCGAGCTGAGCACGAGCGAGGACCCCGCCCGTGCCTTCCGGCCCTTCTCCGCCGAGGCCGACGGCCACGTCGCCGGAGAGGGCGGCGCGCTGCTCGTCCTGGAGGACGCGGCCGCGGCCCGCGAACGCGGCGCCGAGATCTACGGAACCGTCGCGGGCTACGCCTCCACCTTCGACCCGGCACCCGGCTCCGGCGGCGCACCCCGCCTCCAGGCCGCCGCCGAACTGGCCCTGCGCGACGCCGGCCTCACCCCCGCCGACGTCGACGTGGTCTTCGCCGACGCGGCGGGCCGCCGCGACGCCGACCGCGCCGAGGCCCGGGCCCTCACCGCCCTCTTCGGGGAGTACGGCGTACCGGTCACCGCCCCCAAGACCATGACGGGACGGCTCGCCGCCGGCGGAGCGTCCCTGGACCTGGCCGCCGCCCTGCTCTCCCTGCGCGACCAGGTCATCCCGCCGACCGTCAACACCGGCCCGGCCGCCGAGGACTGCCCCGTCGACCTCGTCAGCGAGGTCCGCCGGCCCGAGCGGCTGCGCACCGCCCTGGTGCTGGCCCGCGGCCGGGGCGGCTTCAACGCGGCCATGGTGGTCCGCGCCGCGCATTAACGGCGTTAACACCACCCGGGCACGGCGTTAACGGCGTTAACGCCGTTAACGCCGCCACACTCGCCAGAGCCAGGAGGACCGTTGCCACCCATCGACCCCGCCGACTTCGCCCGCACGATGGCACACGTGCCGACCCCCGTCACCATCGTGACCACCGTGGACCGTGCCGGACAGCGCTGGGGCTTCACCGCCAGCTCGTTCAGCTCCTTGTCCCTGGACCCTCCCCTGGTCCTGGTCTGCCCGGCGAAGACCGCCTCCTGCCACGACGCCTTCGTCACCGGCGACCGCTTCCTGGTCAACGTCCTGGCGGCGGAGCACGCCGACATCGCGAGCAGCTTCGCCCGTTCCGGCCACGACAAGTTCACCGGCAGTCCCATGGAACCGTGCGAGTTCGGCCTTCCGGGCCTGCCGGACGCCACCGCCCGGATCGCCTGCACCCTGCACGACGTACTGGACGGCGGGGACCACAGCATCCTCGTCGGCCGGGTGGAATCCGTCTCCGCCGGCGGCGCCGAGCCGCTGGTCTACTACAACCGTCTCTTCACCCGGCCCGGAGCGAGCCCGGCCCTCGCGTCCACCTCGTAGAGGCACTCAACCAGGAGAGAGCAGTGACCGAACGTTCCCCGTCCGTCGCCCAGCTGCAAGAGGTCGCCGAAGACGTCTACGCGTACATCCAGCCGGACGGCGGCTGGTGCCTCAACAACGCGGGCCTGATCACGGCGGGCGGCCGCCCCGCCCTGATCGACACGGCGGCCACCGAGGCACGCGCCAAGGCACTCAAGGACGCGGTCGCGCGGGTCACGCCGCACGCTCCGGGCTTCGTGATCAACACCCATCCCCATGGCGACCACACCTTCGGCAACCGCCTCTTCGCCGACGAGGCCGTGATCATCGCCCACGAGGCCACGCGCGCCGAAATGGACCTCGCGGGCCTGCACCTCACCGGCCTGTGGCCGGACGTCTGCTGGGGCGACGTGGGAGTGGAACTGCCCACCCTCACCTTCCGAGAGCCCATCACCCTCCATCTCGGTGACATCCGGGCCGAGGTGATGCACCTGGGCACGGCCCACACCAGGAACGACTCCGTCGTCTGGCTGCCCGAACGACGGGTCCTGTTCGCCGGCGACATCGTGATGTCCGGCGCCACGCCCTTCTGCCTCACCGGCTCGATCTCCGGATCCCTCGCCGTCATCGAGAAGCTGCGCGCCCTGGGCCCCCGGACCATCGTCTCGGGCCACGGCCCGGTCGGAGGCACCGAGCTCCTCGACAGTACCGAGGCATACCTGCGCTACGTCCAGGATCTCGCCGGCGCCGGTCTCGCGGCCGGTCTCACCCCACTGGAAGCGGCCCGCGAGGCCGATCTCGGCCCCTTCGCCGCCCTCCTCGACAGCGAACGCCTGGTCCCCAACCTCCACCGCGCCTACGCCGAGGCCGCGGGCGCCGAGCCCGGGCACCTGCTGGACATCTCGGAGCTCTTCTCGGAAATGGTCGACTTCCACGGCGGCCTCCCCTCCTGCGCCGCCTGAGCGAACCGCACGGGGGGCGTTAACGCCGTTAACGGCGTTAACGCCCCCCGTGCGGTTCGCGTGCGTTCGACGGTGCGCTTCACATAGGCTGCAGTCGATAGCAGCTGCTGGAGGCACCACATGAGCGAGACGAACGAGCAGGCCACCCTCTTCGCGGCGGTCGACGCCCTGCTCGAAGAGGCAGCCGCCCAGGACGGGCTCCCCGACCCCGACGAACGCAAGCGCCTGCGCGAAGCCGCCGGCCTCAGCCAGGACCAGATCGCCCGGGCGCTCTCGGTCCGCCGCGAAACCGTCACCTCCTGGGAGACGGGCCGCACCGCCCCCCGCCCTCCCAAGCGCGCCGCCTACGCCCGCCTCCTGGAAGGCCTCGCCACCCTCCACCCCATTAACGGCGATAACACCCCGCCCTCCCCGACGGGCCGGCCCGAACCCACCGTTAACGCCGTTAACCCCCCACCGTCCCCGCCCGGGCACCCGGAGCCGACCGTTAACGCCGTTAACGCCCCACCCTCCCCGACCGGGCAGGCCGAGCCCACCGTTAACGGCGTTAACGCCCCCCCGCCCTCCCCGACCGGGCAGGCCCTCCAACCCCACACCGTTAACGCCGTTAACGCCACGAGCCCTCCACTCCCCACACCCCATCCCCCCACCACCCCGGACCCCGTCGACACCGTCAACGCAGTTAACGCCCCCGAAGCCCCCACCCCCACGGCCAAGGCCATTAACGCCGTTAACGCCGACACCTCCCCGGCCCCCGCACACGCCCACACCGAACCGCTGCCCGCCTCCCCCACCGTTAACGCCGTTAACGGCGTTAACGCCTTTGCCGACCCCACGCCTGCACCCGCACCCACGCCGGCACCAGCACCGGCACCGGCGCGGGCGACCCCCCTCCCCCCACCGACCCGCCAGACACCCACCACCCCCCGCAAGCCCTCCCCTCCCAAGCGGCGGCCCCCCCTCGCCATCGACGGCAACGGCCCCCTCGCCGTCCTGGACGGCACCGGCCACGCCCACGCAGCCGGCGGCGTCCTCCTCCCCCACCCCACCTCCGACCTCCCCGCCCTCATCACCTGGGCCCTCGGCCCCGACGCCGACCTCCGCGCCCCCCGCCTCCACCGCAACGGCAAGGACGGCGACCCCCTCCTCGTCCTCACCGCCCCCGCCGCGGAACGCCTCGGTCTCCCCCTCACCCTCGAAGACCGCCGCGCCCTCCGCCTCCCGGACAACCACCCCGTCATCAAGCAGCTCACCAAGGCCAAGTGGCAGCTCACCCGCCGCGGCTTCGGCCCCTGGCCCCGCATCTACCGCCCGGCCTCCCCCACCTCCGGCCGCCAGTGCGTCCAGCTCGCCGTCCTCCCCTGGGGCGCCCTCGACGCCCGCGCCTGGGGCGAGGACACCGCCGAGCTCCCCGCCCCGGAACTCGCCGAGCTGCTCACCGCCTACGCCACCCGCCTCCTGACCCCCCGCGGCTCCACCGCCGTGACGGGCCTGGAACTCATGACGGCGCTGCGTCCCCCCACCCGCGCCGCACGCAACCCCGACACCAACGCCTGGGAGTCCGCCCCCGTCGCCGGCTCCCTCACCCGCCCCGTCGACCCGGCCCCTCCGGAGGCCCCCGACGAACACCCGGTGGTCGCCGCCCTGTACCCCCGCTCCCACCAGCGCACCCCGGACCAGGTCCTCGACGAAGAGGCCTACGACTGGATCCGCGATCCGGAGCTCCTCACCGACGCCGAATGCGCCGCCACCCACGCGGTCGGCCTCGACGTGAACATGGCCTTCGCCGCCGCCGCGAACCGCCTCACCGTCGGGCTGGGCCCCGCCACCCACACCACGGACCCGCGCTTCGACCCGAAGACCCCCGGCTGCTGGCTGGCCGACCTCTCCTCCCTCCCCCACGACCCCCGCCTCCCCAGCCCCTTCACCCCGCACGGCAAGCCCCCGACCGGACCGGCCTGGTACGCGACCCCGACCCTCGCCTACGCCCAGGAGCTCGGCCACGAGGTCCGCCCCACCGAGGCCTGGCTCCGCCCGGACCACGGCCCGTACCTCGACGCCTGGTACACCCGTCTCCGCGACGCCTACATGGCCACCATGGCCGACCTCGGCGTCACCTCCTCCCTCACCGAGTCCGAGTTCCTCCGGGCCATGGCGACCCACAAGCAGCACGACCCCCTCGCCGCCTCCGTCCTCTCGGCGATCAAGGCCACCGTGAAGGGCGGCATCGGCAAGCTCCGCGAGCGTCCCCAGGGCGCCGGCTACCGCCCGGGCGAACCCTGGCCCGCCCTCGAACGCCCCACCTGGCGCCCCGACATCCGCGCCGCGGTGATCTCCACGGCCCGGGTCAACATGCACCGCAAGATGCTCAAGCTCTCCACGGCGGCCGGTCTGCACCCCATCGCGGTCCTCTCCGACTGCGCGGTCTACCTCTCCCCCGGCCCCAGCCCCCTGGACCTCCTCCCCCGCACCCCGGACGGCAAGCCCCTCCCCGGCGGCTTCCGCCTCGGTGTCAGCCCGGGCATGGTCAAGCACGAAGGCACCCAGCCCCTCCTATGGGCGGTCCAGATGCTCGACGAAGGCCTCAACCCCGCCCGCCACATCAAGGGCCACGACGCAGCAGCAGACGGCGAGTAATCCATGTCCGACATCTCCGACAGCCTGTCCAAGGCCGACGAACTGCACTTCACCCGCCCCGTCCCGAAGTCCGCGGGCGCCCAGATGCGCTTCCTCGTCAAGCAGCTCAAGTCCACCAAGGCGGTCGCCACCACCCTCGGCATCTCGCAGCGCACCGTCGAGCGCTATGTGAAGAACCAGATCAAGCAGCCCAAGCCCGAACTCGCCGCCCGCCTCGAAGCGGAGGTCCGCCGCCGCTGGCAGCCCCTGGTCCGCAAGCGCGCCCGGGAACAGGCCGCCAGGACCACCGGACTCGTCATCGAGACCCGCGCCCGCTTCGGCTTCACCGCGGCCCCCGGCACCACCGACGACGGCCGCATGCGCCGCATCACCCAGCACCTCCCCCCGGAGTACGCGGGCCGCCTGTTCACCGCCCAGGAGACCGGCGCCACCGAAACCCAGCTCCGGCACATCACCGCCGAGGCGCTCCAGGAGATCTACTTCAAGGACAACGGCGCCCGCGCGGGCAGCCTCCTCGTCGAGTTCACCGACATCGACTACGTCGACATCGCCTTCTGAAACCAACCACCCCCGAAAACCCCAAGAACCACTGGTGAGCCGTAGGACGATGGTTGTCACATAGGCAGGCTGGTTGTCACCGACGGTGTTGCGGGCGGTTGAGCCTGAGCGCGACAGGTCGCAACTGTGGTCATCCGTGTCCGGCCTCCCAGTTCTGGTTCTCCTGGGTCGGCCTCTGCGGGCTCAGGGAAGCGTCAATGTCAGTGGGCTCTGCCAGGGTGTGCGTCGTGGATGAACTGGTGGAGCGTGTCGACGATCAAGATCGTGTGCTGGGGATGGTGGTCAGCCGCCAACAGGCCATCCAGGAGGGTTGGCTGCACCGAGTCGCCGTGACGGTGTGTCGTGATGAGCGTGGACGGATCCTCGTCCACCGACGGTCGGAACAGGTATCGCGCTTCCCCGGGCTCTATGAGGTCGAGGTCGGTGGCGCCGCAAATGTCGGCGAGTCCTATGAACAGGCCGCCGCGAGGGAGCTGGCCGAAGAGCTGGGAGTCCGTGCGCTGCCGCGCCTGCTGTTCACGTTCATCAACCGCAGCGGCTTGAGCCCTCACTGGCTCGGCGTGCACGAAGCCGTGGTGCCGGACGCTGTGGTCCCCGATCCCGATGAAGTCGCCTGGCATGGCTGGCTGACCGAGCCGGAGGTGCGGTCGGCCCTGCTGGAGTGGCGCTTCACCCCCGACAGCCACGAAGCCTTCAGCCGGTATCTGGCGTTCGGGACCGCGCGGCCTTGCCCACCACGCTCAAGCTCAGCCTGGAACCGCCCCAGAGAGCCCAAGGCTTGCGATCTTTCGCTACAGGTGACAGAAAGGCTGCCTCATGAGCGTTTGTGACAAATAGCGTGCCTCACTGGTGTCAACCCGGCTGCTTCGACCGGTCTCATTCACCAGCTCAACCCGCTCTTCCGGTGACAACTGCCGTGCTTCGGCTCAACTGGACTCACCGAAGCCCCAAAATCGCCCCTCCAGCCCCCCAAAAAACCAAAGAGGGCCCCGGGGTACCCCGGGACCCTCCAACGCTCTCAAAACCCCCTCAGAAGCCCTCCACGGGCCCCTCCTTCGGGAGCTCACCCCACGGCGTGCAATGTCCTCCGCCGCTTCGACTCCGCCGCCTTCTTCGCGGCGGCCTGCGCCGCCCGCTTCTTCCGCTGCTCCGCCAGCTGGTCCTGGTACTCCGCCACCGCCTGGTGGTAACTGGCCACGTACCCCCGGGCGTCCAGCCGCTCCTCGGGCGCCATCTCGTTCACCGCGGCGACGGCGTCCTCGAAGGAGTTGTAGCCCGCCAGCATAGGGTTGATCTGATAGACCCCGTTCCTGACCTTCCGCACCAGCTTCGCGAGCTCCAGGCTCCGCAGCGCCGCGTTCACGCTCGGCCGGCTGAGCTCCAGCAGCCCCCCGATGGTGGCCTGATCGATGAGGATCCGCCCCCCGGGCTCACTCAGCGAACGCAGCTTCAGCAGCACGCGGTACGCGGCCGGCGGAAGGTCGAGGTCGGAGAGAAGCCCGTCTGCGTTGACCGCAGCGAATCGCAAGGTGCTCACTGAGCTGTCCCTTCTTCCTTGCGCTGTGCCCGGCTCAGCCGGCGCGCAGCGCGCTCCTTGGACCGTTCGGCCCGCAGTTCCTCGATTGCCTGCCGCATGTGGTCCAGCGACGGGAACCGCACCAGGTCCGGCAGGCTCGTGTCGCTGCGAATCTGCGAGATGGTGCTGTGCTGCTCCACCTTCACGAACTCACCCGCCGTCTCGGTACCCGGGATGAACTCAGCCACCCGGTAACTGTAAGGCGGGTTGAACTGGTACACGCCCCGCCGCACCTTGAAGACGATCCCATGAGACATGACAGTGTGCAGCGCCTCCGACGTCTTTGTCCGGCTGACGTCAAGGATCGTAGCCATCTCCTCCTGAGTAAGTGGAATCCGGCCCCCCGCTCGCTGGCACGCGATCAGCAACAGGATCAACCTCAGGGGCAAGGCTTCCCTGAAGTACTGGGCAATCACCAGAAAGAACTCAAGGCTGTCCATGGAGAACGCATTTGGCTGACTCTGCGTCCCGTAGAACTCCAGCGGCTTGCGCTCACCGTCGAGCGTGAGCTTGCGACTGGGATACCGCCTCGCGAGGCTGTCCAGATCCTTGACCGGAGCCAGCGGCTGACTCCACGCCGAGATCGCGTCATCAACGGGGAGATCAGGACGCGGCGCGCGCGACGGACTCGGCCGACGGCGCTGTGGCTCTGATGACACGAGGATGCTCTCCACTTCGTTGATCTGCAGAGAGAGTATGTCAACAAGGGTGACACTAATGTCACGCTCGTTGACGTTCGGCGTGTCTTGTGTCCCCTCAGGAGGGACACATCTCGGCCACGACCCCTCCAGGCCCCCTCTACGCGCCCACGACCCAACCACTCCGCCCTCTCGTCCAGTTCGGGGGCGTATCTCCGCAAGAACGTCAGTATCCCCGACGTTTTAGCCCAAAAAGCGTCAGCCTCGCTGACGTTTTGCCGTCGTTCTGTCCCCCCACCAGCGACACATCGACCGAGTTATGTCCCTCCTGAGGGGACATAACTTTCCCCCTGCACCCCGCCTGACCTGCGACAACGCATATCCGTACTCTCTATAGGCCGTCAGCTGCCGGGCTTCAGGCACCCAACACCGACACAAACCACCTCTGAGCCCTCATTTCCTGACTCCCCGACAGCTGAACCACCTCAAGCCCCTGTACCGGACACCGTGTCCATAACCGCGCAGAATCTGACTGGTTCCTATCTCTATCCCCGAATCATTTTGAAGCAGCCCGCCCACCGACCATTAACGCCGTTAACACGAACAGCTCTCCTTCCACCGCTTCTCCAGCACAGCTCATCTCAACGTCAAACAACCCCCGATATGCAGAGCAAGAACAGCAACACCCCAGGTCAACCACCCCCCGCCACAACCCCACCCAAAGCTGAGCCCACCGGCTAAAGCCCGGGTTCAACCACACTCAACGCCCACCAGAGACACCACACACCAACTGCGCAACCACACAACGGTCGGCGGGCAACAACCACAGAGGGACCTTTCAGGCCAAGCACTGTTCCAAAGCGAACAGGAAGACGCCTGGCAACTGATCAGCCCTGTTTCTCAGCCAGCAGCACCTACACGGAACGCTTCTTAACAGGCACCCTGGAGCTCAGCTCTAGCTCATAGCACTTGGGTACCTACCAACAGGCCAGACACCAGTCAGGGCGAGGTGTTCCGCCGGGGCGAAGCGAGACATTTCGGCGGAGCGAAGCGGAGATTAACCCGCCCGAAGGCCGGGCCCTGGCCACCGCAGCCAACCACCACCGAGCGCAGGCGAGGGGGGCTCGCTTCCCAGACGCGCAGCGCCTGGTGCACCTCACCAGGGGTCCGCGTAGTGGACCCCCGACGAGCGAAGCGAGGTTTCCCGCCGGAGCGAAGCGGAGGCGGCCCCGGCCGAAGGCCGAACTCTGGCCGGCGAAGCCGCCCCGCCGCCGAGCGCAGCAAGGCGGGTCCCTTCCCAGGCGCGCAGCGCCTGGGACACCTCGCCGAAGGCGAGGCAATGGCTACGCGCAGCGTAGCCACCGAGCGAAGCGAAGGTCTTTCGCCGAAGCGCAGCGGAGGCGAACCCGCCCGAAGGGCGGGCCCTGGCGGGCGCAGCCCACCGCCGCCGAGCGCAGCGAGGCGGGTCCCTTCCCAGGCGCGCAGCGCCTGGGGTCCCGCTCCGCGGG